>VGJL01000002.1 GCA_016867495.1 Candidatus Eisenbacteria bacterium
GATCGTGTGCGGGCCCGGCGTCAGGTGATCCGAGAGATCGAACTCCATCGGAAGGACCTCCACGCCCGGGCACCAGCCGCTGCGGCTGTAGTCGGAGGACCAGCTCCCATCCGTCCAGCGCGCGCAGTAGGGATTCCGGTCGCGGAAGCGCCGGCAGTCGTCGCGCCACGGATGGACGCGGGCGACCGCGACGCCGTCGACCGAGATGACGTTCGCCTTCGAGACGAACTCGTCCTCGTCCCTTCCATCGGTGCAATGCCCCGTGGAGAAGTAGCGCAGCACGGTCCGCGCGAGCCCCTGCGGCACTTCGACGCGCGTTTCCATGCCGCCTCCGTTATCCCTGCGATTGAAGGAGTCCGTGTAGAGGACGGGCAGGACCCATGCGGGGGCGTCGTAGGTCGTGTCCGGCTCGTAGCGGAGGGAGAAGTCGACGCGCCAGCCGGGGCTCGTCCATGTGTCGATGAAGGCGCGGATGTCGCGCCGGCCCGTGAGGAGCGGCGCGAGGTCCGAGACGTCCACCTCGTGCTCGGTGCGCCCGCCATAGGAAGTGACGAATCGCACGATCTCGAGATCCGGCGTCCCCTCCGCGACGAGGCGGATGTTCCCGGCGCGATCCCAGCGGTCCCACACCTCGCGATCGTTCTTGGGCGTGGGGCGCAGCGTGATCAGGGCGTGGACCCGGCAGGGAAGATGGGGTTCGGGAAGCATGGCCGCGGTGCGGACGATGCGCCCGCCGTCCTCCGCCGTGAAGCCTTCCGGAGCGTAGCGTCCGGCCGAGTCGGCGTGGAAGTGGACCATGGCGCCGGTCAGGATCGGGACCGACACGGTGTCGAAGGGGGAGGGGAAGTCGATCGGCTCCCGCGCCCCGGCGTTTCCCGCTGCGAGCGAGGTTCCGAGTACGATCACGATCGCGGCCGCGGTTGCCGGCGATGTTCTCGGCACGAAGCGGTCAGCGATGATTCGCGGGGGAAGCGGCCTCATGCGTCTCTCCCCGTTCGGAGCGCGACGCGGGAGTAGACGGGCGATGCGGGAGTGGACGGACGGCGCGGGGGGCGGCATCAAGCGTCCCTCCTCACGAATCCGTCATCGGTGTGATCGCGTTGCCTCGTTCGCAGGGTCCGGAACATCCGTGCCAGGTCGACGAAACCGCCCGTCGTGAACCAGACGACCGTGACGACGGCCAGGCCGACCTGAATCCAGATCTGGATTCTCCAGAATCGCATCCACGAAGCGTCGCGCACCTCGTGCGTCAGGTTGTAGACGGTCCCGACGACGAAGACGAGGAACCAGCCCAAGGTCCAGACATAGTTGAGCAACAGGATCAGGCGATCTCCGCGCGTGAAGTCGGGTCCCGCCCACAAGGTGCGGAGGCCCCGGCGTTCGCGCGTCCAGTCGGACGCGCCATGCGGCGCGTGCTTGCCCCGATGGAGAAGCCTGTCGAGATCGAAGTCGGTCCGCCTGCCGAGGAGAGAGACGAGGACGAACAGGACGGCGGAGGCGCCCATCGCGAGCGCCCAGAACTCCTGCCCGTTGATGAAGAAGTCCTCCTTGAACTGATGGATGACGATTCCACCCACGGAGATGAGGGAACCCGCGAGCATCGCGGTCCATGCGGCGGCGGTCGATCCCCTCTTCCAGTAGAGCCCTCCGATGATGACGGCTCCCGAACCGCCGGCGAAGATGGCTCCCGTGATCGCGAAGAAGAGGAAGATGTACTGGGTCTGCTTGAAGATCATGCTGAAGCAGAAGACGAAGACCGCCACGCCCAGAATCGCCAGCCTCAGGACGCGGAGATGCGTCTTCGTTTCGAGCGGCCGCCCGCGCAGCGGGATGATGACATCCTGGACGAGGATGGTTCCCCAGGAGTGGAGGTAGGAGTTGAAGGTGGTGATCGAGGCCGCCAGCATGATGGCGACGAAGATCCCTACCAGGCCGGGCGGCAGCATCATGCGCATGACAAGCGGGACCTTGAGCTGATTCTGGACAGCCGCGGTCTCCCCGGCCGGAAGGAGCGCCTGCACGGAGGCGGCGACGGACCGGAAGTCGACATGGTGGAGGACGGTGTAGGCGACGATCGGGACGAACGAGAGCATCACCCCCTGCGGCATTCCCCTCCAGAGCCCCACGATTCCCGCCATCCTCGCCTCGTGGGCGTTCTCCGCGGAGGCGTTGTAGGCCTGGGTCCCCTGCCAGGACATGGCGGAGTAGAGGAATCCGAAGACTCCGATCAGGAAGTACCAGAAGTTGAAATCGCGGAGAGCGCTCGTTTGAAAGGGGTTGATCAGCGATTGATCTGCGGGTGCTTGTTGTAACGTCTCGGTGATCGTCGTCCAGTCGACTTGCAGGAGGAAGAAGAGGGCGATCACGAGGAGCCCCGCGTTGAGGAACGCTCCCTGGAGGAAGTCGGCGACGATCACGGCCACCTGTCCGCCCAGGAAGAGGAATCCGATCGCGATCGACAGCAAGAGGATCATCAGAAGCGCGAAGACGGAGAGGGTGATCGGTCCGATCTGGATCTCGGCGGGAAACCCGCAGAAGTACTGGAAGAAGCGGGCCTCGACGGCGGGGAAGATCCCCATGTTCACGATTCCCGAGAGAAAGGCGAGAAGGCCGGTGAAGATCCGAAAGCGCCTGCTGTACCTATGCTCGAAGAACTGCGCGAGCGTCATGCAGCGCGTCTGGCGGAAGCGATAGATGACCCATCCCGCGGCCGTCGCGACGAGGACCACGACGCCCATCGTCATGCCCCACCAGCCCATGGAGAAGCCGGCGAGGAAGTTCATCTCGAGGTTCCCGATCACGGTGATCGCGCCGAGCGCGGCGGCCCCCGAGGAGACAGCGATCAGGTAGCGCCCCGCGCTGCGTCCGGCCGCGAGGAAGTCCGCCACGCTTCTCACGTGGGAGCGGCTGACCAGCGCGGATGACGCCATGAACGCGAACATGAGACCGACAATGATCCAGTCGATTCCATGAAGTGGCATCGGATCTCCCTATCGTGTCCGCCAGACGCGCCCGGCGTCATCGATATGCAGAATCGCGCCGTCCGCCCCGTTCAGGGAAGCCTCGAATCCGGCCGGCGTGACAGCGATCCGAGCCTCGGAGGGGATGGCCTGTTCGGAGATGAAGGTCGATGTCGCCAGGACGGAGAGATCGCCGGCGAAGCCCAGGCCGCGCTCGACGCGCTCCTTCTGGGCATAGTAGAGGAGACGAAGCGCCCAGAATCGCGCATCGTCCGGGTCGGCGCGCGGGGGCGCCGCGCCGGTTCCGGCCGGGATCGCCGAGAACTGGACGAATCCCCACATCTCCGGGTAGTGCATCGCGATGAGTCCCTGCGGAGACCAGACCCAGTTTGCCTCAGGAAGCGGCTTGCCGGTCGCAGGATCCGTCACCTTCCTGTACCCGCCATCCGCCGAGTCGAGCCGCCACTCGACCCGGGAGAAGTTGACGCGCCAGAGATCGCCGTTGGCGGGGGGAACCGGCCGGCCGGCGCACTCCCTCAGCGCCTCCCACGGGAAGGCGATCTCGACCGACCAGCCGGCGTCGAGATCGGAGGGGTCGTTGAGAGTGCCGTCGAGCAGGGTGGCGGTTTCGAGCCCCGCGATGTCCCATCCATGGACTGCCGGGCCGCCATCTCGGTAAGGCCGGACGAGGAGCAGATCCCAGACGGTGTTCAGGGCGTTGATCTCGAGCTCGTAGTAGAGATGGGTGTCGCCGTCCGGATCGAGGAAGACCTCGAAGTCGTTCTCGTGGTAGATGACGGCGTCTCGCGCCGTGTAGGTCGCCCAGAGATGCGGTTCCTCCATCTCGGCGAGAATGTACAGGCACCGATCGTCCCAGAGCATCTTGACGCGTGTCCGCAACGGCGGAAGCGGCCGGAGGTCTCCCTCGATGTCGACGAACGGCTCCGACCAGGAAGCGGCTTCCCACACCGGATCGCCGGGACTCCCATCGATGCGCGGAGGGGCCTCGGCCCTGTAGCAGATCTGATGCCGCGGCGAATAGGGGATCTGGGGAGTCGGAAAAGCGGATGACGCGGGCGAGAGAGAGCAGATCGACAGAAGGAGGCAAAGCGCCAGAACCGTCCTCATGCGCGGCAGTCCTCGAGCAGTTCGGCGATCGTCGTCGTCGCAAGACAGACCGTCGTGTCGGCCGCCCCGTAGTAGACCAGCGCGCGGCTCTCGGGAAGCGCGAATCCCTCGGCGTCTCGATCGGGGACCACCCATCCGCACGGCAGGACGACATTCGGCACCTGGCCGACCATCTCGTACGGCTCGCGCGGCTCGAGGATGTTGTAGCGGGTCCGCGCGAGGAGCCGGGAAGGATCGTCGAGGTCGAGGAGCAAGGCGCCGACCTGATAGACGTTGGCGCTGGCGAAGTGGGTCGCCACCCCATGGTAGAGAAGGAGCCATCCCTCGCGCGTCTTCACGGGAGGCGTGCCCGGCGCGATCCTCTCGTCCCAGTATCTCCACCTGCCCTTGGCCACTGTCGCGCGGCGGCGCCACACACGGAGATCATCGGAGTAGGAGAGGACGATCTCGTCACCGGTCGGGGGGCCGTCATCGGGACGCACCCGATTGGGGCGCTCGAGCATCGCCCACTTCCCGCCGATTCTCTCCGGGAAGAGGGCGCCATTGCGGCTGTCGTCCTCAGATATGACATCGAGGAAGCGAAGCTCGCGAAAGTCCTTCGTCGCGGCCAGGCCCAGGCGGCAGTCGTCATCCCTGTCGAGGGCGAGGACCACGAGCCACTCATCTTCGATTCGCGTGATCCGCGGGTCATAGGCGTGATAGACGCGCCCCGCGCGGCTCAGGTCGCGCAGAGGGATCTCCCCCGGACGGACGCGGAAACGCACGCCGTCCTCGCTATCCGCGCCCATGAGGTAGGTCTCGCGCCCTCGATTCTGCACGCGGAGCAGCAGGAACACGCGGCCGTCCAGGAGGGCCGCCCCCGGATTGAACACGGACGAGACGTCGGCGAGATGAGCCTCGCTCGCCGGGATGTCGGCCCGTGTGAGGATCGGGTTCGCGGGATGGCGGCTCAGTGGCATCGATAGGGAGCCAAACGCATCGAACGCCGGTTTGTCAACCGGGGATGCAAAGAGGGGCCGCAAGCTGGCACAATCGTCTCGTGGGCGGTGGAGCGCCCGGCAGGGGCGCGAAGGTCTCTTCCCGGAGGTGGAGGTTTGGCGGAGTCGTTGGGGGCGAAGGAGTCAGGGATGCCGGGAGCCGGCTGGCTGCGCGGCTATCGGAGATCGATCTCGGGGGAGAAGCTCTCCTACCACTCCCCCTATCCGGACGCCGCCACGGCGCTCCTGGTCCGAGCCACCGATGGGGGGATGCGGATCGAGTGGGAGAGCGAGCCCGTTCCGGTGGATGCGGCCGGCCCCTCGACCTTCCTCTGGATGTGCGGGCTCGCCACCCAGAAGGGCGCCCACGCCTTTCATCTCTCGGTGGGGGGCCGCCCCGTCCTCTGCTTCCGCACAGGGAAGGACGCCTCCGAGAGATGCTGGGAGATAGAGGGGGAGGATGGGGCGAGGTTGCGCTTCCTGACGACGATGGTCGATCAGTTCGATGAGCTCTTCGGGTTCATGTGGCTCGTCCTTCCGCCGTCCATGATCGAGCCCGGGAAGCCGGTCGTGATCGGCGTCACGGGGGAGAAGGGAGAGAGCCAGGACTGGTACATGGTCTTCGAGTACGACCTGCAGCCGTGGGTGCGGGCCTCGGGAGAGGAAGCTCTCGTGCGGGAGGGCGGCCGGCTCCTCCAGCTCCTCCGCGTCGAGGTCAGCCACCTCGGTCCGCCGCGGGGGGTGAGCCTCTCCAGCGAGTCAAGCCGAGGGCGGATTCGCTCCGAGCTTACGACCGGCTACAACATCTTCCATCTCCCCATCGAGCCCGCCGGGGCCGAGACGGAGCTCGAGGTCACGATATCGATCGAGGGCGAGGGGGACCGCGTGGAGCGCGCGCGCGTTCGCCCCGTCGAAAAGCGGGAGATCTACCTTCTCCCTCACTCCCACCTGGACATCGGCTATTCCGATCCGCAACCGGTCGTCGAGAGAAAGCACTGGGGCTACTTCGAGCAGGCGCTCGAGCTCTCCGAGCGGAGCGCGGGCAATCCTCCCGGAGCGAGGTTCAAATGGAACGTGGAGAACCTCTGGGCCGTGGAGACCTTCCTCCGGCAGGCCCCGCCGGAGATCAAGGAGTCGTTCTTTCGAGCGGCGCGCGACGGACGGATCGGCCTGCAGGCGCTGCTCGCGAACGAGCTGACCGGGATCTGCCATCCGGAGGAGATCCTGAAGCTGACGGAGTTCGCGCGGAGGCTCGCGGGCGAGTGCGGGGTGCGCATCACGTCGGCGATGATCACCGACATCCCCAGCTACACATGGAACCTCGTCCCGGCGCTCGCGCAGGGCGGCGTCAGGTATCTCTCGAGCGGACCGAACTACATGCCCCGTCTGCCGGACGGCGGGGACCGGATCGGCTACGCGCTCAAGACATGGGGCGATCGTCCCTTCTACTGGATCTCCCCGTCGGGAACGGAGCGCGTCCTGCTCTGGATGACCGGCCGCGGCTATTCGTGGTTCCACGGCCTCAACACGGGGAAGATCGGCTCCGCCGCCGAACGATCGATCCTCGACTACATGCGCGAGCTCGCCGATGCGGGCTACCCGTACGCGATGGTCCAGGTCAGGTACACGATCGGCGGGGACAACGGTCCGCCCGATCCGGAGCTTGCCGATTTCGTCAAGTCGTGGAACGAGAGGTTCGAATCGCCGAGAATGGCCATCGCCACTTCCCAGGAGCTGTTCGAGGAGTTCGAGGCGCGATATGGCGATCGCCTGCCCGAGGTGCGCGGCGACTTCACTCCCTACTGGGAGGATGGCGTCGCCTCCAGCGCGAGGGAGACGGCCGTCAGCCGGAGATCGGCGGAGCGGCTCCTCCAGGCGCAGGCTCTCTGGTCGATCCTGCGGGCGGACGACTATCCGGCCGAGGAGTTCTACGAGGCGTGGCGGCATCTCCTGCTCTTCGACGAGCACACCTGGGGCGCGGCCGACAGCGTGAGCGACCCGGACGGGGAGAACGCGAGGGCACAGTGGGCATGGAAGGAGGCTCTGGCCGCGGAGGGAGCGCGGAGGGCCGATCGTCTCCTGCGTTCCTCGCTCGACGATTCTCTGGCCGGCCGAGCGGCCGCGCCCGGACGGGATGGATCGCGCGCCATCGAGGTGTTCAACACACGGGCGTGGAGACGAACGGAGGTCGTCCTCGTCCCGCGCGATCTCTGCGACACGGGAGATCTCGTCCTCGATGATGCCGGCGCCCCCGTCCCCTCACAGCGGCTGTCGACCGGGGATCTGGCGATTCTCGCCTCCGGCGTGCCGGGGCTTGGGATGATGCGCTATCGAGTGCAGCGCGGGAGCGCGTTCCAGGGAGATCTCGGCGTCCTCTCGGTCGAGCCGTCATACCTCGAGAACGACCGAATCCGAGCGACGCTGGATCCTGAGACGGGCGCCGTCTCGAGCCTCGTCCTGAAGGGGCGGCCGGACATCGAGTGCGCCGATCAGGCGGCGGGCAATGGTCTCAACGCCTATCTCCACCTGCTCGGCCACGGGCCGGAACGGGCGCGCGGCGCGCGGCGGGCCAGAGCGCGGGTCAAGGAGAGCGGGCCCTTGGTCGCTTCGCTGCGAGTCGAGGCGGAAGCGCCCGGGTGCAGATCGCTCGCGATCGAGTACACGCTCCACGCGGGCGCCGATCGACTTCTCATCGTGAACGAGATCGACAAGGAGAGGGTCCGGGAGAAGGAGAGCGTGCACTTCGCATTCCCCTTCCGGATCCCGGGCGGGGTGTTCCGGTTGGACCTGGGTTGGGTCTTCATCCGGCCGGAGGAGGACCAGATCCCGGGGGCGTGCAGAGACTTCTTCTGCTTGCACAACACCGCCGATCTGTCGGGGGATCGCGCCGGGATCACCTTCGTCGCTCTCGATGTCCCGCTCGTCGAGATCGGGCGGATCACCGACGAGTCGCCGGTCGCCGGGGGGACGCGAGCGTGGCGCCGGGCCATCGAGCCGACCCAGACGGTCTTCTCCTATGCCATGAACAACTACTGGCACACCAACTACAAGGCCGATCAGGAAGGCCGCGCCGACCTGCGCTACGCGGTGAGACCCCATCGCGTCGATGGTTGCCTTGGAGCCAAGAAGACGGGCATGGAACTGAGCCAGCCGCTGGTGGTCCGGCGGGCCGGCGGGGGACAGGTCTCCGCGGAGCCCCTTCTCGAGATCGAGGGCGAGACGGTCGTCTTGACATCGATCGCGCCGCTCGAGGACGGCGCGGGATGGCTCGTGAGGCTTCACAATGTGTCTGAGTCGCCGGGGGCGGCGCGGCTCGGTGGGATGATCGGACGGGAGTGCGCGGTCTATAGGAGCGATCTCGATGAGGCTCGATACGAGCCGATCGATGGGTCTTTCGCCATTCCCCCCTGGGGCATCGCGACCCTGCGGGCCGAGCGACGCGCGCGGTAGGAGGAGCCCGCCGCCGGGCGCGCGCGATAGGATGGGCCCGCCGGCCTCTCTCGAACGAGTCGCCGATGCCGGGTTCGCGGGCTCACTCAGTCCCTACGAGGATCTTCCGGAGGAGCCAGCGGGACTCCATCCTCGATCGCTGGGCCGGCGTGATCGTCACGACTCCTCGCTGATCGGCGATGTGATCGAGGAGGTCGCCGACGGGGAGGAAGCATCCGTCCTTCTTCGCGAGGCGCTCGATGAGCTGCCGGAATCGCGGATTCAGCCTGCCGTCGGCATAGAACCCGTTCGCGAAGTGGGTATACATGATGCAGGCCCCGCCGTCCTCTTCCAGACGATCCTGCTCGCGCTCGGAGATCGTCGCCGCGAATGTCGCGCAGCTCCCGCCCGGCGAGGAGGCGAACCAGGAGTTCACATACGGGCGGGCGGGGTCGTGATAGGGCATCCAAGGACATGAGCGGATGGTGTCGATGCCGGGGAAGACGAAGCTCCGAACATAGCGGACCCGCTCGCGGCAGATGTCTCCCCAGAAGAGAGGGTCTCCCTCCACATGCCCCCGAGCCCTGCCCGCGCTCCGGAATCCGGTCAGCATGTTGTACAGCAGGGCGCGGGGCCCGGTGAGGCGCGCGTCGTACCAGTAGATGCTCTCCCGGGTGCCGGCGTGGTTCGCGAGGGTTCGCGGGTCGTGGCCGAAGAGCTGGCGGAACCGATCGAAACCGTGGATCGTCTCCTCCCGCGAGCTGGTTCCGTAGGAGACATTGTGCAGGGCGATCTCGAATCCTCGCGCCTTGAGATCGAGGAGCCAGGTCAGATAGGCCTCGTCCTCGCACGTCATCCCGGCAAGGTGATGCTCCTCCTTGCCGGGGCTGACCCAGACCGATTTCGTCGTTCGCAGGCCGAGGTCCGCGAGGAGATCGTAGACCGGCCGCGCATTCTCCAGAGTGGCGCGGTCGGTGTCGTCGAAGACCGAGAACGCGAAACGCTTTTCTCCGGGCCAGACCATGGTAGGGCGAGAGTATCCTCGGGATGCCGGCTTCCGCAAGAATCGAGCGTCCGAGGCGAGGCCGAGCGTCCCGGATGCAGTCAAGGCGCTCCGGGGTTGTAGAATGCCCTTGCGGAGGCTCAACCTCCAGGAGGAACGGATGTCCAGCCTGTTCTGGTACAACGGCCACGAGCTCCTGCTTCCCGACATCGTGCGGGCGGAGAACTGCCACCTCTTCGATTCCGAGGGGAGGAGGTATGTCGACCTGGAGTCGGGCGTCTGGTGCACGCCGATCGGGCATGGGCATCCACGCGTGCTAGGGGCGCTGGTCCGGCAGTCCGCGCGACTTGCGCACACGGGGTATTGCTACTCCTCCGCGATCGTGGAGGAGGCCGCCGGGCAGATCCTCGCCCTTGCCGGCCTGCAGGGCGGCAGATGCGTCTTCCTCTGCTCGGGAGGGGAGGCGATCGAGTACGGAGTCCGTGTGGCCCAGGCGGTCTCGGAGCGCCCCTTGCTGATGACGATGGCCGACTCCTACTTCGGCGCCTACGGATCGGCGAGCAAGCGGAAGGAAGACGAGTGGTTCGCCTTCGATTGGATGGGCTGCATCGACTGCGATCACTCCGAGGGATGCGGCAGCCGATGCGAGCGGTGGGCCTCGATCCCGTTTCAGCGGATCGGCGGCTTCCTGCTCGAGCCGGGAAGCTCCTCCGGGCTCGTCCGGTTTCCGCCCGAGCGGCTGGTGAGAGGGATCGTGGAGCGAGTTCGCGCGGACGGCGGGCTCTACCTCGTGAACGAAGTGACGACCGGAGTGGGCCGGACGGGAAGATGGTTCGGCTATGAGCACTACGGGCTCTCTCCCGATGTGATCGCGCTCGGGAAGGGGATCGGGAACGGATATCCGGTGAGCGTGGCGCTGTTCTCGCCTGAAGTCGTCAGGCGAATCGGCGAGGGAGGCGTCAAGTACGCGCAGTCGCACCAGAACGACCCGCTGGGAGCGGCGGTGGCGCTCGAGGTCGTGCGCGCCATCCGCGACGAGGACCTCATCCGGCGCGGGGTGGAGATCGCCGGCCTTCTGGTGAGCGGGCTCCGCGGGATCGGAGAGTCCCGCAGCCGGATCAGGGAGATTCGATCGCGAGGACTGATGATCGCCCTCGATCTGGCCGATGACCCGGGGGCCTCCTATTCCGACTGGACGCAGCGAGAACTCGTCCGCCGCGGGTATGTCCTCGCCCGGAGGCCGGGTCTGAACGTGCTGCGGATCGACCCGGCGTTGACGATCGAGCGATCGGACATCGAGGGGTTCATCAGGACATTCGACGAGGTGCTCGCTGAAGGCTCCCCGCGCTGACCTTCTCGGCGGCGCAGGATCCGGGCACTGCCGATCTTGGTCGCGGGCGCGTAGAGGGAATCGACATGTGTCCGGAGGCGTCTGAGATGAGGCTGACGGAGCTGGTAGTTCTCCAGATCCGGGGAGATGACGACGAGCGCCGGCGGGTTCGCTGACAGATCGGCGAGAAGCTCATCCAAGGCTCCCGGCAGACCGGGGCGGCCCGCATGGTCCACGTTCGGTCCAACGATCGGCATGAGCCCCACGAAGCGGCCGGGCGCGGATCGTCCCGCGATCACATAGATCTCGGGACGCGGCCCCCACACCAGGATCGGATCGCTCGGCGCCGTGCGCGCGCGAATCGCCTGGGCGATCTCGATGTTCTCCGCGGAGGGTCCTGCTGATCCCGCCAGCGAGCCTCTAAGCGAAACGGCGACCTGAGCAAGCAGAAGAACAGCGCCGAGGGCGAGAACCCAACGCCTTCGGGCATTCCACAGTTCCTGCGCCCCGATCCCCGCGAGACAGCAGAGGGGCGGGAGCAGGAGCTGGATGTAGTGCGGGAACGGGCGGGCCGCCCCGAAGGCGACGGCCGCGGCGAGCGCCAGCCATACGCACAACAGGCGCAGCTCCCCGCGCTCGCGGTATCGAAACGCCGCGAAGGCGAGAAGGGCCATCGGGGCGCATATCGGAAGGGCCAGCCGGCCGAAGATCGCCGCCTGCCGGAGCGACTCGAGAGCGCCGATGGAATCCGAGCGATCGAAGAGAACGTAGCGAACGGCGCAGGAGAAGGCTTCGGCCAGCGCTCCTGATATCAGGAAGGGGAGCCCCGCGGCGGCCAGGACCAGTCCGGCCCCGGCCGTCGCCCGGCCCGCTCTACGCCGGTCTTCCGGGGTCGTCAGGAAAGGAATCGCGAGGAACGCCAGCGCGCTCTGCTTGAAGAGACCGGCCGCGCCCACGAGGACTCCAAAGAGCAGGATCTTCCTCGCGCGCAGGGAGATGATCGCGGCCGTGACGCAGAGGACCATGAACGGCTCCGCCGCCACCGCGTGGCCTTCTACCGAGAACGAGCCCGCCACGGCCGCGTACACGACGATGCAGGATGCGAACGGATGGCGCAGGCTCCGGCGCATCAGCGCATGAAGCGCGACCAAGCCGCCCAGGCGCGCCAGGAGATGGACGAGCCGCAGGAGAGTCATCCCCTGCGCCGGCCAGAGGTCGAAGCAGATCGCGGAGAGGTAGTACAGGCCAGGGAAGGGAACATCCCAGAAGTCGCGATACAGGATGAATGAGGAGGATGCATGGGCGCCGAAGTAGGCCAGCATCGCCTCGTCCCGTCCCACGAGAGATACGCCCAGGACCGGGACCTGCTCGATGATCGCGATGGCAAACGCAACGATGAGCCACAGCATCTGCGTCCGACTATAGGGGAAGTCGAAGCGTCCGTCAGCCCGGCCCTCAGCCGAGCCGGCGCGGTCTTCCGATTCCCGAGCGCACCTCGCGCTTCACATCTCGCCAACCGTGGATGGCCCGGTCGTAGGCTCGGGCAACGCGATAGGGGAGCGTGCGCGCTCTCGATCCCAGATGGGGCGCCAGGTCGGGCTCGCTGTTGACCAGACGGACGAAGTCGTAGCACTCCGACAGGGAGCCGAAGCGCGCGGGGCGCGGCCTGCAGTCGAGGATCTGGACGCCGTCGCCGACTCGGAGGAAGTTCGCGATATGGGGATCCCCATGGACCCACCCGGCGCGATGGAGCGAGGCCAACGACTCCACGACCAGACCGTACTGGTCGGAGCCGCACGGAACACCCGGGACGAAGAGGTAGAACATCCAGGAGTCAACGATCATCCCGAGAGATCTGCGTTCGAGAGAGCAGATGTACTCCGGCACGGGGATCCCGTCGCTCCGAACCGCGAGGCAGGCGGTGACGGTCGCCGTGGACTCTCCCGTTCTGAGGAGAGTCGTGAGGCGATTCCACGAAGCCCGGTTCTTCATGCGAGGCGACTTGGCGACCACACGCCGCCCCTCGACTTCGAAGACGCCCACGTAGCTTCGGTAGTCGTCGCGCAGCGGCTCGACCGGAGGGGGAGGGGGAGTGAAGCGCGTCAGGAGGCGGGCCAGCCGCTCATGCCCTGGCGCGGCGCGGACGAGCCAGCCATCGTGCGAGAACTTGACGAGAGCGTTGCGCATCGTAGGCGCGGTGTCACTCGGGCATCTGGCCCATGGTCGTCATCGAAGCTCCTCCCCCTCCATGCGCGAGGGGAGTCGATTCTTCAAGCAGGTCCCACAAGTCGACCCCACCGGTCGGCGTCACGACGATCGGCGATCCAGCCGCGCGGCAAAGCTACCAGAAACCGGCGGGAGGTCTCAACATGGCTGCGGTCGTCGCCGCCTACGCCGCAGCACCCCGGAGTCGAAGGCCGACGCTCAGGAGAATGAGGAACAGAGTCAGGAAGGCGAGGATCGCGGGAGCGGCGGGCGTGTCGAACCTGATGGAGGCTGTCAGTCCCGCGAGGCAGGCGAGGAATCCGAAGATCCAGCCGATCATGAGCGCCGCGCCGGGGCGATCCGTCGTCATGAGGCCGGCCACGGCCGGAATGACGAGCAAGCCGAAGACAAGCAATACGCCCGCGATCTGGACGGAGGATGTGACGACGATGCCGAAGAGCGCATAGAAGAGGAAGTCCCACGCGAACATGTTCCTTCCTCTTTCTTCCGCCCGCCGAGGGTCGTTGGTGATCTCGAGGAACGGACGGCGGAGGAGAAAGTGGATCGCCCCGATCGCCGCATACAGGATGGCTGTCTTCAAGACCTTATCGGGCGCGATGGTGAAGAGCGATCCCACCAGAGTCTCCTTCAGGTGCTCCGGTCCGGCGGGGGACTTCTCAAGAACGAGGAAGACCGCCGCCTGCGCGGTGGCGAAGACGATTCCGATGAACGCCTCCAGCGGGATCTGCCGATGCCGGCGCCGCAGCCAGGCGAAGCAGAGAGCGCCGACCATGGTCGTGGCGACGGCGAGAAGATAGGAGGCGATTGCGTTCTCCTCCAGGTGCAACACGACACCGACGGCGACGCCCAGGGCCGCCATCTGCGCCAGCGCAAGGTCCACGAAGATCACGCCGCGGCGCACGACGTGGAACCCGAGGTAGGCGTGGATCCCGGCGAGGACGACGCTCGCGGCCAATGCGGTCCGGAAGAACGGAAGGCCGATCGCTTCGATCATGGATTCCTCACTCCGCAGCAGCGAGCGCGCGCAGGAAGGTGTCGAAGTGCGCGAGATAGCTGTCGGGTTCAGTCGTGTCGCAGGAAGGGGAGATCTTGACGATCCTTGCTCCCGCCTCGCGGGCCAGAAACGCACCCGCCTCATCGGAGAAGTACGGTTCCTGAAGCACCGCCAGGATCGTTGAACGGCGGAACAGATCGACCAGCTCGCGCAGGTGTCTGCCGGGAGGGGGAATGCCGGGGATCGGCTCGATCGTCCCCCTCACGTTGAGGTCGAACGCTCTCGCCAGATAGACCCAGGAGGCGTGATAGGAGACGATGTCCCGGCTCGGGATGTCGGCGAGGAGGCGTTGTCCCTCGGCAAGGACCTTCTCCGTCTCCTCGGCGAAGCGCTCCGCCCTCTGCCGATACGCCGGAGCGTTGGCGGGGTCGATTCGCGAGAGCGCCTCGGCGATCGATGAGGCGACGATCGCGCCGTTGCGGGGATCGAGCCAGTAGTGCGGATTGCCGCCCGGATGCACATCGCCCATGGAGGCGTCGACCTTGCCCTCGGGCTTCTCGAGGATCTCGAGGCCGGCCGAGCAGTCGAGCACCGTTAGCTCGTCGTTTCGCGATCCGTCGATGATCGGATCGGCCCATCCGTCGAGCCCCAGACCGACCTTGAGGTAGAGGCGCGCCCGCGAGACGCGGACCATGTGCGACGGGAGAGCCTCCACTCGGTGGACATCGGAGTTGGGCCGGGCGATCGCCTGGACTTCGACCAGATCGCCGCCGACGCGGCTGGCGATGGACCCGAGATCGGTCGTCGAGGAGACGATGCGGATCTTCCCTTGGGCGGAGTCCGGGACGGCGCCGTGGAGGGCTGCCGCGAGGAGCAACCCTGCGATGAGGCGGTTCATTGTCGCCTCCTAGAACTGATGCGCCTTGTGAGGGCCCATCGAGAAGATCACATGCAGGCGCGCGCTGTTCTCGGGCTCGCCTGCGTCGGGCTCGAGTCTCTGGTAGACCAGGCGAAAGAGCAGCGTCTCTTCCATGACCGCGTATCCGGCGAAGATCCCGAGGGCGCGACTCCACCCTTCTTCGACATTCGGCTCCTGGTAGCTTTCGTAGGAGATCCCCGCGTTGTATCGCAGCCCGAAGTTATAGTCAGCGAAGAGGTATCCACCCGTCGGCGTCACGGCGGTCTTCGCATAGCCCGCCTCGGGCCTCCATGTGGCCTGCTCCCGGTCGAGGGCGATGACCTCTCCTTGGATCACGAGATAGGATCGGCTCGAGTTCCAGAGCTTGGCCTTCAGATCCGCGCCATAGACCTCGGTGCGCGCTCGCGCCGCGACGTTGTTGGTCCCGCCGGCCGCGGAGATCCCGAACTCGATGCCTGAGCGCTCTCCGAGCGGGGCGAATCCGCTGAGGCGTGCCGCTACTCCCGGACGAGTGAGCTCCTGCTTGTCCCCCGTGTCCGTCAGCAGGGGATCCAGCGTGTCGCCGGGAGCCCGCTCGACACGGAAGGATTGCCCGTCCAGATAGTCGAGGGCGGCAGTCAGTCCGGCATCGCCGAAGAGGGGAATCCGCGCCGACAGGGAGATACCGACGTCATTGAATGACTCCTCTCCGGGAAGATAGGTCGTGAGGACGGTCAGGGGTTCGGCGAACGGATACGTATGCGGATGGAGCGGGTTCATCTTCCCGAAGCCGACCCGGTACTTCCCGCCCTTGAGATTGAGACCGAGAGGAAGACCCCGAAGGACTGAGAAGTACCCCTCCTCGAGTTCGGCCCCCTCCTCCCCGATGGCGAGCGTGAAGTATCCCTTCGCGTACGGATTGAGGTAGGCGTCCAGGACGATTTCGGTCTCCCCGGCAGCCGCCTTCAGGCGGTTCCGATCCGGATCCTCGGGCTGGTCGCTGATCGACAGGAATGGTTGGCCGATCACGGAGATGTCGGGATTGACGACGCCGGCCGCGGCGGGGGCGGCCAGCATGGCGGTGACTGACAGGCACAAGATGAGCGCACGACGCATGATCGAATCTCCTCGCCCGCGATCCTCGCGGGCGGCAACACGAAAACCCCATCCGCCGTGGGTCGGGGCGACTCGCGGCGGGTGAACGACTCTCGAGCGGATGCGATCAGGCGACAGGCGGCGCGCGAGGTCGATGAGAGCGGGGGGAGGGGATCGCTGGCGGGCGCGCGACCTCGACCTGTGCGACACAGCCGGTGTCGGCGGGAGCGCCGATGGCTTCCAGCGGAGAGTCCGGCGGCAGATCCTCCTGCGAGATCGCCAGCTGGCACCAGGAACAGGCGTGGTCCGTGGCGAGAGGATCGTGATCGTGGTGCTCGGCGAACTCCGCGACGGCGGCCAGGGCCGTTAACATGCACAGGACCGCAAGAGTGCCGAGAAGAGCGGGCGAGCGCCGTCTCATGCGTGAGAGACTAACCGGCCAGGAGACATGGCGCAAGCGAGTCAGTCTCACGCGCACTGGGAGACCGATGTCGATCGAGCGCGGGAATCCGGGCCGCGGGGGATCCTGTTCCTCTGCGTCGATCCCCGCGGCTGAGATCGACCGCGTGATCACCCTCTGCGCGGAGGAACTCAAGCGTCGTATCGACAGGCTGCTGCTGTCGTCTTCCTCCGGCTGATCCGCCCACCCCGGGCGCCTTCATCCCCTTGACGACTTGGCGAGTTGGCCATATAGTCTGTAAGCAGAGATGGCAACGCAGACTGAGAGAAACATCTTCCGCGCGCAGGCGAGGGTCCTGAAGGCTCTCGCCAACGAGTCGCGCCTGATGATCATCGACCGCCTGAGCCGGGGGGAGTGCAGCGCCGGGGATCTGACACGTCTGGTCGGATCGGACCAGACGACGGTCTCCAAGCATCTGGCCGTCCTCAGAGCCCACGGCATCGTCGACGACCGGCGTGAGGGGAGCATCGTCATCTATCGCCTGCTCACGCCGTGCGTGATGAGCTTCTTCTCATGCGCGACTCAAGTGATGAAGGAGTCGAGGTGAGGCCAGCTCTCTTTTCTGTCTCGGTGTTGTTGAATTGGCCAAGTCGCCATATGCGAACATGGGAGAGGCGCATCAGTTGGGCGAGCTGATCATCAGGCTGCTGCAGGGCGGGCTCGGAAATCTCGCGTCCTACCTGGCCGCGCACGTGCTCCTCTGCCTTGTTCCGGCCTTCTTCATTGCGGGGGCGATGACCGCGCTTGTCCCGAAGCAGGCCATTACCCGCCTACTCGGGCGCAGCACCCCTCGGGCGATCTCATACCCGGCCGCGGCCCTCGCGGGATCGGTCCTGGCCGTCTGCTCCTGCACGATCGTTCCGATCTTCGCGGGGATTTACAGGAAGGGGGCCGGTCTGGGACCGGCCATCACCTTCCTCTTCTTCGCCCCCGCTGCGAACATCCTCGCGCTGATCTACACGGGCGGCCTGATCGGCGCGGATCTCGCCATCGCTCGTCTGATTCTCTCTCTCGCTTTCGGCATCGGCATCGGCATGATCATGGCGTTGATCTTTCGCCATGAGGACGCGGCGCACGATCGAGACACAGACGCGCTCTTCGCAGGGGCATCGGAAGGAACGCGGAGCCCGCTGTACTTCCTTCTTGGCCTGGTTGTGGTGCTGCTCGTCGGAACGTTGAAGCTCGACTTCCTCAGCAGAGCCTATGCAGAGATCACACTGTCATTCGCCGGGGGGGTCGGTTTGCAGGAAGCGCTCCTTCGTCTCATTCCCTTTGACGCGACGCGGGGGGAGGAAGGGGTGAGCGTTCAGGGAGCGATCCTGATCGCTTTCCTTGCGCTCATCGCCGTCACGGCGTGGCGCGGGCTCAGAAACATCGATGAGGGATGGAACCGGTGGGCCAAGGCCTCCCTGGCTCTCATGGCGGTCACACTGTTGATCGCGGCGGCGCGAATCGCTCCCCGCCCCGAGGGCCTCTCCATTGGATTCACCGGCCGCTTCGTCGGAATGGGGCTCGGCATGACGGGAATCGCCTTGATGGCGCGATGGCGCCTCGGCGCCGACGAGACGCGCGCCTGGCTCGCGGAGAGCTACAGATTCATCCGCCAGATCTTCCCCCTGCTCATCGTCGGAGTGTTCGCGGTAGGCATTGCCCGCCAGGTCATCCGCCCCGAATGGATCAAGTCTCTCGCCGGGGGCAACACGCTGCTGGGGAATGCCGCCGGGGTGCTCTTCGGAGTCTTCATGTACTTCCCGACGCTGGTGGAAGTCCCGATCGCCAAGATGTTCCTCTCGCTCGGGATGCATCGAGGCCCGCTCCTGGCGTATCTGATGGCTGATCCCGAGCTGAGCCTGCAGAGCATACTGATCATCTCGGCTATCATCGGTCGAACGAAGACCTGGACGTACGTGGGCTTGGTCGCGGTCTTCAGCGCGCTCGCCGGACTCATCTACGGCGCGTGGGTGGACCGCAAGGGGATCGCGCTCCTCTTCGTCTATCTCATCGTCTTACTCAGCGTTGTCGCGCTGGGTCTGCTCCTGGTGAAAAGACGCAATCGTCGGCGAGCCGCGGCGCGCCTGCTAGCATCTCAGGTGCTGTCAAGTCCGTCTGACTCCCCTTGCGGTTCATGAAGGAGGTGGCTTCATGTCGAGTGTCCTTGTGCTCGGTCCCGGATGCCAGAAGTGTCAGACTCTCTATGAGCGGGTCACGCAGGCGGCGGAGGAGATGGGTCTCGCCTGCGAGATCGCCAAGGTGACCGACATCGAGGCCATCGTCGGCTTCGGCGTCCTCTCGACCCCGGCGCTCGTAGTCGACGGTACGGTCAAGATGAGTGGCCGCGTTCCGACGGTCGCGCAACTGAAGGAGATGCTCAAGTGAAGGAACCTCGGGCCTTGAGCTATGCCCCAGATCGCGGCGGCTGGATGCTTGGTTTGTCGAGTCGCCCTCTTGTCGTCGCGACGGCGCTCGCTCTCCTACTCGTCGGAGGCGGCCTTCTTGCCTATGCGGCGGCCGATGATCCCAAGCCCGTCGCTCCGGCCGATACTCTGGACTCCGCGAGCGATCAAGCCGCGCTCTCGCGCCAGATCATCTCCTACTACTTCCACACCACGAAGCGCTGCGTGTCCTGCCGCAAGATCGAGGCCTATGGGCGGGAGGCGATCGAGGCCGGTTTCCCCGAGCAGTTGCGCCGCGGCGAAATCGTCTGGCTTCCCGTCAACATCGACGAGAAGGACAACGAGCACTTCGTGGAGGACTATCAGCTTTTCACCAAGTCGATCATCCTCGTGGAAAGGAACGACACCACGCAGGTTCGCTGGAAGAACCTCTCGCGGGTCTGGGAGCTGCTGAACGACAAGTCGCGCTTCGTGCAATATGTCCAGGAGGAGACGCGCGCCTATATGGAGTCACCGAACTGATCATGGATTTCGCGCTCGCCCTCGGCTCGGCGCTCTGGCTGGGAGTCCTCACGTCGATCAGCCCCTGCCCGTTGGCTTCCAACATCGCCGCCGTGAGCTACGTGGGCAGGACGGTCGGCAGTCCGGGGCGGGTTCTGGTCGCGGGCCTCGTC
The DNA here is from genome assembly GCA_016867495.1 of Candidatus Eisenbacteria bacterium. Classification (NCBI taxonomy): domain Bacteria; phylum Candidatus Eiseniibacteriota; species Candidatus Eiseniibacteriota bacterium. Next base: position 19,568 of record VGJL01000002.1, read on the forward strand.
TACTCGCTCGGGCGAGCGCTGGCCTACGTGTCGGTCGCCATGCTGGTCGTCTCCAGCGTTCTGTCGATTCCCAGGGTCTCCTTCTTCCTCCAGGAGCGGATGAACCAGGTTCTCGGGCCCCTTCTGATCGTCATTGGGATCGGCATCCTCGGACTGGTCCGGTTCCCGCTGCCTTCCTGGAGCTGGGGGCAGGCGGCCAAGGAGCGAAGCGCGCGCGCCGGCATCCTCGGCGTGGCGTTTCTCGGGATCCTCTTCGCCCTGTCGTTCTGTCCCGTTTCGGCGGGGATCTTCTTCGGCGGGCTCATCCCGCTCGCGGTGAACGCTCAGTCCCGGATGCTCGTTCCGGCCGTCTACGGGATCGGCACGGGCCTCCCCGTCCTCGTCTTCGCGATCCTCCTCGTTCTCGGCGCGCAATGGGCCGGCAGAGCCTTCCGGATCCTCACGGCGATCGAGCGCGGCGCGCGTCCCGCTACGGGGGCGATCTTCATCCTCGCGGGCCTCTACCTCTCCTTGAGATACCTCGTCGGATTGGGGATCTAGACGCGCCCGAGTGGATCCGAGAAACGGGCGGGCGCGCCGCGAGGCCCGGCGCGATGTGTCGCGTTGTGACCCGCTCCGCGCTAGCGGATTCGAAGCATGGTTCCCGTTGCGGTCTGGGGGCCTCTCTCCGCCCGCCAGAAGAAGGCTCCTGACGGGACGGGGCGTCCGAGCTGATGCGGCAGTCGACCAGATCGAGATGGGTGAGACCGAACAGGTGGTCTCCCGCCGCGTCGGCGGCCACCCGCGTCAAGTCCTGCGGCGATGGGCTCGAGCCGTCGAGCAGCCTGACCGGCATGAAGTCCAGGTCGGCGCCCTGAAGGAGGCGGAAACCGTAGTAGGGCCGCTGCCCCGCGGGCCCGGGGACCGTCCCCTCGATCGTCGAGGGCCCGTCCAGTACGGCGGTCATAGCTGCTTCCTGTATGCCCGCAGAGGCGAAGAGGATCTGATTCTGGACGCCGGCCCCCGTGGGGTTCTCCGCGCGAACCGTCACACGCCCATCAGGCAGGGGCGCGTTGTGGCGGATCTGGTTCCAGTAGTCATGACCGCGAGCCTGTGACGCCGCCGCGAGAAGGGATGCGAACAGAAGCAACGCGATCGGTGCAGAACGCATCGGGCGCCTCCTATAGACGGTATCCAATCGTGATCCAGTGGCTCTGGTTCCGCAGGGGAACGGGGTCGTTCTCGATGAGGACCTGTTCGTCGCCGAACGGCACGTATGCGTATGTGGGAAGACGGAACTCGTTCCAGCCGATCGTGAAGCGATACTCCATGGCGAGGTCGATGCCCGCCAACGCGGAATCCGACCCGAAGCCAAGCGCCAAGCTGGTGTCGGATTCGGAGCCAGGGCTGTCACCCGACTGGGCGGAATGGAATCCCGCGCGCTCCTTGTCGAGAGTCCCTAGGCTCAGGCCGATGCCCGGGCCGATGTACCCGCGAAGGGCCCCGGGGGCGGCCGGCCCCGTCGGGGCGGCAGCCCCTATGCAGACCGCCAGCAGGAGAACCAGACCTCTTCATAGATCGTCTCCTGGACGTCGACTTTCATGAGAACGACTCTCTCCACGCGGTCAGGAGGGACTCTTCCCGCCGAAATGATTCTCCCTCTAGCAAACTCGATCGCTGCGCCCTAGCATGGTCTCGGCATTCGTCTGTTTGTTGCCCGGCAGCTCGGCAGGTGGCCGCCGGCCGGGCAGGCCGCAGCAATGAAGGGAGCCATGAAGATGAGCAGGTTATTCCTTGTACTCGCGTTGTTAGGATCTCTGGCGCTGGCGTCATGCAGCGACGATGAGAACAATGGGAATCCATCCGACACGACAGATCCCGAAGTCACGATCCAGCAGCCTGCGAATGGAGCCACGCTGCCCGCGGGCGCTGTCGGAATCTCCGCGCTCGCCACGGACAACCAGGCAGTCGCGAAGGTTGAGTTCGCTGTCGACGGAACGACCATAGGCGAGGATGCGACCGGGGTGGCCAACGTCTATCAGTACACCTGGGATGCATCGGGTGCGGCGGCGGGTAGCCATACGATCCGGGCGCGGGCCATAGACACCTCGGGCAACGACAAGGATGCCGCCGTCACGGTCACGATCACCTCGGGCGGCGGACCCACGTACCATTCAGAGAACATCACAACCGACGAGACCTGGCGCGCGTCAGGCAATCCGCACATCGTGACCGGACCGATCGGTGTCGGAAACGGAACCCCAGGCCTCTCGGCCACGCTGACGATCGAGCCTGGCTGCATCGTCAAGTTCGCAGCCGATGCCGACGCGGGCCTCGGTTGCGGGTGGGTTGCCTCAGGTTCGATCGTTGCCGTCGGCACGCCGACGCTTCCCATCCTCTTCACCTCGAACGCCGCCATCCCTCAGCGTGGCGACTGGCGCGGGTTCAGCTTCTTCGAAGGGACCATGGCGACCGCGCGCTTCAGCTACTGCACGATCGAGTACACCGGCTACGACGACGGAGCGGGTCTCTACGTCTCCTGGGGCGCCGCAGTCCGGATGGACCACAGCACGATTCGCCTGGGCGCCGGCCCCGGGGTCAGCTATGACCACGCTGGCCACGTCGAGCAGTTCAACAACAACATCATCACTGGCTGTGCCGGGTACGCCCTGGAGACCGAACCCGAGTACGCGCGTCATCTGGGCGTGGGCAACAACCTCTCCGGGAACGACCCGGGCAAGGACAAGGTCATGCTCTATGACGGCGTGGTCGTGACGAGCGGCACTTGGCGCAGTCAGGGCGTGCCGTTCGAGGTCGCGCAGGTGAACGAGGGCGGCGGCATCTATATCACCCCCACCGACGGCACCACGGCGATCCTCACGATCGAGCCGGGAACCACGATACGGTTCAGCGCCGGATCACAGGTCCTCATCGGTTACGGCGGTTCCCTCGGGGGACTCAGGGCGGTGGGGACGGAGTTGCAGCCGATCACGTTCACCAGCGCTGCCTCCAACCCTCAGCCAGGCGACTGGCAGCAGATCAACTTCGCGGACGGCACGGCGGACGCTCAGTCGCGCCTCGAACATTGCGTCATCGAGTACGGCGGCAGCGCGGGCTACGGGAACGTCTTGATCGCTGATGCGCTTCCCAGCATCTCGAACTGCTCCATTGGAAACGGCTCCAGCCACGGGATCGTCCTCGCGGGGTTCGAGTACCCAAGCGCAGGAACTCTCGAGGCGAACAACACGTTCTATAGCCTTGCCGGCGAGAACGTGCACGTGGAGCCGTAGGGGCGCCTGCGGAGCCCGTTCGTAGGAGACAGGATGCGTGCCGCGCACCGGATCGACGGATGCGCGGCACGCGACCTCTAAGGGCTCAAGCTGTCGAGTATCGCCTCGAGGGCCGCGAAGCCTACCGAATCGCAGATGTCCTCGATCATGTCGGTCTGCGCCGCGTCGGGGCCGATCAGGCCATCCTTGACCATGAAGACCTTGTAGTCGAGATCCTGCGCTCCATGATAAGTCGCCAGAACGCATCCGGTCGAGCTGAGGCCGCAGAGGAAGACGGTGTTGCATCCCTTCTCGCGCAGCAGGTCTTGCAGGTTCGTCTTCTTGAACGAATTCGGGAAGTTCTTGATCACCTTCGGATCATCGTCCTTGACCGTGATGGAAGGCATGAACTGGAAGCCGTCCGAATCCTTCGCGGGGCCCCACTTCGGATCCGTGTGGTAGACGCGGATCACGGGCAGCCCGCGCTCCATCGAGGGGACAGGACGACAAGAGCAAGGATCAGGCTCAGGATCAGAATCCGCTTCATCACACACCACCTCTTCCAGCTAGCGCCCCAGCACGAGCGTCGCGCGGCCCAGCTCCCGGCCGCCCGTTCGAACCGTCATGAAGTATGCGCCAGCCGGGGCGCTCCTGCCAGAGGCTTCGCGCCCGTCCCACCTGATCTCCCGAGATCCTCGCGCTTCGCTCGACCAGACGCGCCGCCCCGAGACGCTGAGGAGATCGACTTGAACCAGTCCCGCTGGCGCGGCATCACTCCACCGAATCGTCGCCCCGCCGCGCGCGGGATTCGGAGAGACGGTGACGTGAGCGACTCCCGAGACGGTCTCCGCGACTGCCGACGGCTGATCGATGTCGTACGAGAAGATGCTGCGGCCATAGGTGCCGGCCGTGAGCCGGCGCGTGACCGGATCGAGAGCGAGCGACGTCACGACGACGTTGGGGAGATCCGATCCCAGGACTGACGAGACACCTCCTCCATCCCGACTTTCGAAGACGCCCACGTCGGTCGCGGCGAAGAGCCGGGCCGGATCGGACGGATCGATCGCCAGGTCGTTGGCCGGCGCCTCGGGGAGGGTGCCGGCGATCGCCGTCCAGCTCGCGCCCATGTCGGTCGTGCGAAAGAGGTGGGGAAGCGGCTCTCCCCACCGGAAGCCGGAGATCGTCACGTAGGCCGTCTCCCGCGAAACGGGGCTCGCGTGCACCGATGTGATCCAGCGATCGGGCAGCATGCCGGAGACATCGGTCCAGGCTCCTCCCGAGTTCGTCGTCACCTGCACGCGCCCGTCATCGCTTCCCGCCCAGATCACGCTGGCATCGAGGGGCGAGCTGTCGATCGTGGTCAGCGTCCCATGGACCTGGCCCGGCGCGCCTCCGCCGCTTCCCCCCGTCAGATCGCCCCTGATCGCCGTCCAGCTCGTCCCGTTCGTGCTCCTGTAGACGCGCTGCGTGCCGTAGTACATGCGGTCCGGATTCGTCGCATCGAAGCGGATCGGCGTATTCCAGTTGTGCCTGTCACTGCCGCTGATCCCGCTCATCGCGCTCATCCAGCTCCCGCCGCCGCCCCCGCGAAGACGACGGCATCATTCCCGGGATCGACCGCGAGGTCCGTGATGCGCCCGCCGATGTTGGTGGGGCCGCGGAACTCCCACGTCCCCCGGCCCGCCTTGCCCTGCTCCTTCATGGCCCGCGCCTCGATCTGGGCGGCCTCCCACGCCTCGCGCGGGATCTGGCCGAACGGGTATGCGCGCTCGAGGAAGAACCAGGGATTCGGCGCCTTCGGGGGCTTGCAGAGGGGAACGGGCTCGGTCGTGAACTCAGAGGACTATTGTACGCCAGTGGACGGTCGGCTCGCGCGCCGGGCGGGGGTCGATCAAACCACCGTCCACAACCGGGAGGCCGGCAACGCTTCACCGAGCCTCCGGACTCTGCCGGAAATGGTCCAATTCCTCGGTTACGACCCCCGGTTGACCCCTGAGGCAAGTGATTCGAGAGGTCGTCCGCCGTGCCCTGGCACGGGGGAACGGCCGTTCCGGTCTTTCGGGACCCACAGGACGCAACCCGGGATTGGGCTTGCTCTAGCTCCGGTCGGAGACGGAGCAAGTATCTCTTGTCAGATGCAATCGGCTGATCTACAATACCACTGCAAGATGGCCGATTGGGGTGGTAACATGTTCTATACCAGGGGATTGCTGGATCGGATTTCAGCAGGATCGGCGCAGTTTCCTGCCCTTCTCCTCACCGGACCGCGCCAAGTCGGCAAGACCACCCTGCTCCAGCATGCCGCGGACACCGATCGCCGATACGTGACTCTGGACGATCCCACAGTCCGCGCTCTGGCCCGGGAGGACCCCTCACTGTTCCTCCGCCAGAACCCTCCGCCCCTTCTGATCGACGAGGTCCAGTACGCGCCCGGGCTCTTTCCGTATCTCAAGGTCGAGATCGATCGCCTGAGGCGCCCGGGTCTCTTCTGGCTCACCGGCTCGCAGCAGTTTCACATGATGCGGGAGGTGACGGAGACGCTCGCCGGTCGCGTTGCCGTGATCCAAATGCTGGGCTTTTCATGGCGTGAGGGAACCCGACGTCGTGTCGACCTCGAGCCATTCCTACCGACTCGGGAGTGCGTCGCCGATCGCATGGTGGATCGCGCCGGAGCCGACACCGAGGAACTGTACAGGTTCATCTGGACCGGTTCGATGCCCGTGTTGAGCGCTGGGCCCGTTCTGGACCGGAGTCTGTTCTTGAGTTCCTACGTGCAGACCTACCTTCAGCGTGACGTTCGCGACCTCTCCCAGGTTGGAAGCCAGGAGTCGTTCCTGCGCTTTCTCAAAGCCTGTGCCGCCCGCACCGGCCAGATGTTGAATCTGTCGGACCTGGCCCGCGATGTCGACATCAGCGTCGGGACGGCGAGGAGCTGGCTTTCTATCCTGGAGGCCAGCCTGCAGGTCTATCTGCTTCCCCCCTTCCACACCAACGTCACCAAGCGGCTGATCAAGCGACCGAAGATGTACTTCCTCGACACCGGGCTCTGCAGCTACCTCGCCGACTGGACCTCGCCGGGGACCCTCGCCTCGGGCGCCATGGCGGGCGCCATCCTTGAGACCTTCGTCCTGGCTGAAATCCTCAAGAGCTGGTGGCACCGCATGAGACAGCCGAGTCTCTACTTCTACAGGGACAAAGATGGACGGGAAGTCGACTTCCTCTTCGCTCAGGATCGCGTCCTCTACCCGGTCGAGGTGAAGCGTTCCGCGACACCCCAGCGGGACTGGAGACGGCCGCTGGCCGCGCTCGACCGGCTTTCCGGCCAGCGCGGCCCCGGAGCGGTGATCTGCCTGGCGGCGGCGCCGATCGCCTTGGATGAGCTGATCATGGCGGTTCCAGTCGACATTCTCTGAACAGGACGGTTCGGAACGCGGGAGTCTGACCTGTGCCCGTCCGGTGCCGAAGGCAGTTCCATCGCGCGTGCATCTCGAGGATCCTGGTGCGAAGTTCATAATCGATTTATAATAAATGCGTTATGTGGTTCGATGTCAGATTGATCAGTGAGCAAGTATATTTGCTCACTGATTGAGAATTCTGTTGACCTCTCCTAACCTCACACCGTAACTATATCTTGGATATGCAGATCGAACGTCGAATCGTGGCTCGGATCTTGGATCGGCTGTCGGCGGGACCGCAGCTGCTCCAGATCATCGTCGGGCCCCGTCAGGTCGGTAAGACCACTGCGGCTCTCGCCGTCGGCAAGCGCTGGAGTGGGCCGGTCCGTCACGCGGCCGCCGATCTCCCGCTGCCTCCCGGGCCCGAATGGATCAGGAACCATTGGGAGCTCGCGCGCAGAGACGCGCGGGAGGGTCCGGCCCTCTTGATCCTGGATGAAGTGCAGAAGGTGCGCGGATGGAGCGAGGCGGTCAAGGCCTGCTGGGATGAAGACCGGGCGGTCGGGAGAGAAATCCGTGTCCTGCTTCTCGGTTCCTCCGCGCTGCTCCTCGCGCGAGGTGTGACGGAAAGCCTTGCAGGTCGCTTCTTCCTTCACCGCTGCCTGCATTGGTCCTGGCCGGAGTGCCGCGAAGCGTTCGGCTGGGACCTCGACCGCTGGATCTTCTTCGGGGGATACCCAGGCGCGGCCCCGCTCGCCGACGATCAGGCCGCCTGGCAGTCGTACGTCCTCGACTCGCTGATCGAGACGGTCCTTTCACGCGACGTGTTGTCGCTCCAGACGGTAGCCAAGCCGGCGCTTCTTCGGAATCTGTTCGCCTTCGCCGCCTCGCATCCCGCGCAGATCATCTCCTACAACAAGATGCTTGGCGAACTCCAGGACGCCGGCAACACGACGACGCTCGCGCATTACCTTCGCCTGCTGACCTCGGCGTTCCTGATCAGCGGACTCGAGCGGTTCTCCGCCGGGCAGGCGCGGACGCGAGGGTCCAGCCCGAAACTGGTCCCATGGAACAACGCGTTGATCAGCGCGCTTCGCTTGCAACCATTCGTGGAGGCGCGCTCATTGCACGACGCATGGGGGCGCCTGGTGGAGAATGCCGTGGGCGCACATCTGTTGAATCACCTGCAGGGGCTGCCCTACGAGGTCACATACTGGCGTGACCGCAATGCCGAAGTCGACTTCGTGGTCCGCTCGCCGCGCGGCCTGTGGGCGATCGAGGTCAAGAGCGGACGTCCCCGGAAGGCGCAAGGGATCGAGATGTTCCTCCGGAGGCATCCGAAGGCAAGATCCCTGCTTCTCGGCCCCGGGGGGATGCCCCTGGAGGAGTTCTTCTCGCTGGATCCATCAGAGCTCTTCGTGTGAGCGAGCCGCCCGGGAGTCTGCAAATCGCTCTCCGGCGACCGGGTCTTGCGAAAGCCACGGCAAGGCTCGCGTGATCGACCCGGCCGAGATCCCGGCATGCCCCAAGCGCGCGGCACGGATTCCGTCCTCCGAGGACCGCGATATTCTGTTTGCTCACAGTCGGTTACGGGTAAGTGTGCAGATTGTAATTTGATATTTCAACTTGTGCGGGTCCATGGGCCGAACATAGAGTAGCTGATGCCAGCCGCTCCGCTCCCGCAGGCAGGACCACGCGGCCGCGCTTCAGGAGGTAGATGATGATCCCCCGAACGCTCGCCACGGTTCTTCGAAGCCGGGCCAAGGACTACCCGGTCGTCTTTCTGACGGGACCGCGGCAGTCCGGGAAGACGACCCTGGCGCGCTCCACCTTTCCGGACTTCGAGTACCAGTCTCTTGAGGAGCTCGCCACGCGGCAGTTCGCGCATGAGGACCCCCGCGGGTTTCTTCATCGGCTGAGTGGCTTCCCCGGGGCGATACTCGATGAGGCCCAGAATGCCCCCGCCCTCTTCTCCTACGTCCAGGGATTCGCGGATGAGGGCAGGGGCGGGCCGCTGATCCTCACGGGGTCGCAGCAGTTTCTTCTCTCCGAGAGGATCTCTCAGTCCCTCGCAGGTCGCGCGGCTGTTCTTGAGCTGCTTCCGTTCTCCATGGCGGAGCTGGACTTCCGGCCTGCCCGAGAGCCCATCAGTTCCGCGATTCTGAAGGTCGGCCCCGCCCGTGAGCCGAGATACGACTTGAACACGGCATTGTCGATGGGCTTCTTCCCTCGGATCCACGATCGGGGCCTCGATCCCGCACCATGGTTGGACTCCTACGTGCGGACTTACGTGGAGCGCGACGTTCGCCTCATCTCCGGCGTGGGCGACCTGGATGCGTTCACCCGCTTCATCGGTCTCTGCGCCGGTCGAGCCGGGGGGCTCTTGAATCTCTCCTCGCTCGGCGCGGACGCTGGCGTGAGCCATGTCACCGCGAAGAAGTGGATCTCCATTCTCCGGGCGAGCTACGTCATCGATCTCGTTCAGCCGCATCACGAGAACTTCTCGAAGCGCTTGATCAAGTCACCCAAGCTGCAGTTCCTGGACTCGGGCCTCTTGTGTTTTCTCCTGGGGATTCGCAGCGCGGAGCACCTGGCGAATCACCCGCTTCGGGGCAGGATCTTCGAGAGCTTCGTCTACGCGGAGCTGTTGAAGATCTTCCTCCACCAGGGTCAGCGGAGTCGCATCTTCTTCTGGCGAGACTCGCGGGGTCGGGAAGTGGATTTTCTGATCGATCTTGGCGCACAGCGAATCCCAGTCGAAGCCAAGATGGGCAGGACGATACCAAGCGATGCCTTCGCGGACATGGACTGGTACGTGCGTCTGTCCGGGGACGCGAAAGGAGTACTCATCACCGGAGGAAGCGAGGCGTATCGCCACGGCGTCCACACGGTGCTTCCATGGTTCACTGTGAGCGGATGACCCGCATCCGGACGGAGATCGGGCCGCCCGGGAGTCTCCAGATCGCTCTCCGGCGACCGGGTCTGACGGAAGCCACGGCAAGGCTCGCGCGATCGACCCGGCCGAGAGCTCGCGGATAGCGCTCCCACGCCGAGCGCAGGCTCAGTCGTCCACGGATGCGCGATCGAGCACTCGATACCCCACCGCCTCGGCGACATGCTTCTCGCCGACGTCCGTCGCTCCCTCCAGGTCGGCGATCGTGCGGGCGACGCGCAGGATCCTGTGGTAGGCGCGTCCGGAGAGCCCCAGGCGCTCGGCGGCCATTCGCAGGAGCGCGTGCCCTCTCTGTCCCGGCCAGGCGTGGCGGGTGAGCAGCCTGAGTCTCATCTGCGCGTTGCAGTGGACTCCGGGCTCGTCCGCGTAGCGCGCCGTCTGGATCTCGCGCGCGGCGATCACCCGTGTCCGGACGGCCGCCGTCGACTCGCCGTCGCTGGTTCCCGCGATCGCATCGAGCGAGACGCGCGGCACCTCGATGTGGAGGTCGATTCGATCGAGGAGAGGTCCGCTGACGCGGCCGCGGTAGCGCCGCACCGCGGTCGGCGGGCAGCGACAGGCGCGCCGGGCGTCCCCGAGGTGCCCGCACGGGCACGGATTCATGGAAGCCACGAGGACAAGCTTCGCCGGAAACGATGCGGAGCCGTGGGCGCGAACGATCGTGATGCTCCCATCCTCAAGCGGCTGCCTGAGCAGATTCAAGGTCATCGGCGAGAACTCGGGCAGCTCATCGAGGAAGAGAACTCCGTTGTGCGCGAGGCTGACTTCGCCGGGAGCTGGGCTCATCCCGCCGCCGACGAGGCCGGCTCCGCTGATCGATGAGTGCGGCGCTCGGAATGGACGCTGGCAGAGGAGCCCCGCGCCGGCGGGGACCCGCCCCGCCGCGCTGTAGACGAGGGTCGTCTCGAGACTCTCCTGTTTCGACATCGGAGGCAGGATCCCGGGGATGCGCTGGGCGAGGAGCGTCTTGCCGCCGCCCGGCGGCCCGATCAAGAGGATGTTGTGACCCCCCGCGACGGCCACCTCGAGCGCGCGGCGGGCCATCTGCTGGCCGCGCACGTCGGAGAGATCGGCTTCCGCATCGCGCCGGTCCGCATCCGGCCAAGCGGGAGCGGGGACCGGCTCGCGCGCGACCGGCAAACGTCCGCCGATGGCCTCGACCGCCTCGCGTAGGTTCTCCACGGGAACCGTCTCGACGCCGTCCACGATCGCGGCCTCCGATGCGTTCTCGGCGGGGATCATGAGCCGGCGTCGGGGCTCCGGCGTCGCGGCGACGACCATCGCCATTCCAAGGACACCCCGCACCGCCTTGACGCTGCCGTCGAGGGAGAGCTCTCCGGCGATCGCCCAGCCGCCGAGCGCCTCGCGCGTGAGGCGCTTCTCCTCGGCGAGGATCGCCAGCGCCACCGGAAGATCGAAGGTCGCCCCTTCCTTGGGCAGCTCCGCGGGGGAGAGATTGATCGTGATCCGCCGGTCGGGAAACGAGAGGCCGCTCGCCTTGATCGCCGTCTCCACGCGCTCGCGGCTCTCCCGAATCGAGAGGTCGGGAAGGCCCACGATCGTCGTTCTCGGGTAGCCGTTGCGGACCGAGACCTCGACCGTGACGGGTCGCGCCTCGACGCCGACCAGGGTGAAGGACGTGACCTGGGAGACCAGGTAGATGATGCCCGGCCGCTCCGCGCGACAGGGGATGAGGCTCATCGTCGCTCCCTCATTGAGCCGATGAGCGCGTGCAAGAATCCGGCCGCCGGACCTGTCGGCTTCCGAACGATCCGGGAAGCGAGCAAGCGCGCCGCGAGGCCCGGCGCCCCCGGAACCTGGCCGGGCCGAGCGGATGCGCCAAGCGAGCTTCTCGGATGGAATCGAGTCGCTCTAGGCGAGGACCTTGTAGACCAGATCCCCGACCCGGGCGTGCTCCTTCACGCCGATGCCGATCGACTGCCCCTTCGTCGCGCGCGGGACATTCGTCTTGTCGATCTGCATCGACTCGATCTTCTCGGTGAAGTCGGAGGTGTGCCCCACGATCCGGATCGTGTCCCCGACGGCAAGCTCCCCGTCGCTCAACTCGATCGCGGCGACCATGATCTTCCCGAAGTAGTGGGTCACGCGGCCTATCTTGACCTCATCCGCCATTTCCGTACCCTCCCCGCGGGCCGGGATCGCTCCCGAGCCCTCTTCGGACACTGGCTGACAGGCCGGCAGTCTACACCATATGGATCTCAGAGGGTGTCTCTCTCGACTGTCGATGCGAGGGCGAAGGCATCGACGGGCGCGGACACGAATCCGATCGGAGTCGCGCCGATCGCCCGCGACATCGACGGCGCGCCCGGCGTCGCGGGCCGCCCGGCATCGATGCCGGCCAGTCCCCCGTCCGTCACACGATCCGGCGGGCGCTCTTCCGAGCTGGGCGCCATCTCGGGACCGGTCGGGCGGCCGGCCTCCACGGCGATCCTCTCCCTACCGCCTCCCGCGTGGCGCGAGCCGAGCCACACTCCTCCGAGGGCGGCCAGGCAAACGAGCGCCACCGTGGCCGCGGCCGGCACAGGGAGCGAGAAGATCGGCAGGATCCCAAGCCTCCCGACGCGGCCGATCCCTCTCCCGGCCCGGCCGGTCCCTCTCCCGGCCCGGCCGGTCCCTCTCCCGACACGGTCGACCCGCTTCTCGACGGGGCCGATCCCGCGGAGAGTCGCGGCGAGATCCTCTTCCATCGCCGCGTAGGACGCTCGCTCCGGACCGTCCTCCGCCGCGCTCTCGGCCGCGGGCGTCGACGATTCCAGGAGCGCGCGGAGCAGCCTTTCCTCCGACGCGCAGGCGGCGCACTCGGCGAGATGCTGCTCGAGCAGGATCGCATCCTCCTCTCCGAGCTCATCGCTGAGGCGATCGATGATACGGCCCTGCCAGCTATCGCATGACACCATCACTTCCTCCATCCGCGGCGCCGCGCTCCGCGTAGTCCTCGAGATCGGCTCTTAGCCTTCTCACCGCGAAGTGGAAGCGCGACTTCGCGGTTCCGATCGGGCACTGCATGATCTCCGCGATGCGCTCATAGGTGAGCCCCTGGTCGATCTTGAGCAGAAAGACGACGCGGTGATTCGCCGGCATCCGCTCGAGCGCCCGCGAGACGCTCGTTCTCAGAGCGCCGGCTTCACGGGCGCGGGCCGGATCCGACGAGACGGGGGCGGCCAGAAGGGCCAGCTTCTCCTCGGGATCCGCGGACGCCGGTCGCGCGCGCTCCTTCCGCCAATGGCTGTAGGCGAGGTTCGAGGCGATCCGGTAGAACCATCCCGCGACGCTCCCGCGCTGCTCGAACGCCGGCGCCGCTTTCAGGATCCGAAGAAAGGTCTCCTGCAACAGGTCCTCGCCCGCTTCTCGGGAGCCGGCGGCGCCGCGGAGAAACCGGCCCAGCCGGGGCGCCCACCTCCGGAAGAGGAGACGGAAGGATGCCTCGTCGCCGGCGGCGACGCCCCTGAGAAGGGCGAGATCGTCCGGCTCCGACTCGCGATCAGATGTCTCGATCACGAGTTCCTTGCGCATGCCTGTCTGCCCCACGAGGCTCCTCGGTTCCTGGCGATTGGGCATCCGTTCGCAGTCGGCTTGGCGTCCGGGCCCGCGCGCGGTACCCCAGGAGGATAAACGCGCGGGGAGGCCGATTGGTTCAAATGCTCGGTTCAGGTCCCGCCCCGCATGGCGGCCCTGTTCAACCCTTCATGGGTCGCTGGCGTTATGCTAGTGGCCGCAAAGGGTGCGTGCCGCGAATCGTCCCGCCAGGGACATGGGGGAAGCCATGCGATCCAGGTATGTCGGACTGTCCTCTGGGCTCGTCGTCGTCGCCTTGGCCTTCGCTTGCCTGCCGGCGGTGGGCCCGGCTCGAGCAGAGGCGACTGCCTCCGCGGGTAGGCACTCGGCCGCCGGCGCGGATCTCGCGGGACGCCCCGCGGAGATCCTCTCGTGGCGCCATCAGATCCTCGCGCCGGAGCAGTACCAGAGATTGGCGGCGGAGTGGGAAGCGTACGTACAGAAGCACCCGACCGACGCCAGGGCGATCGTCGAGTGGGGGGATGCCCTGCGCTACTGCGGCAAGCGAGAGGAGGCGGTCAACGCCTATGCGATCGCCTACCAGACCGACTCCACGGACGCCGCGGCGATCACGGCCCACGTGCAGCACGGCATCTGCGGCGACTATGAGAACGCCGACTGGAATCGCGCGAAGCGAATGTATATGCGCGCCGTCGAGAGCGATCCAACCTACCCCGACACCTATTACATGCTATGGTTCACGGCGCTGAGAACGGGGGATTCCGCGCTGGCGGGGAAGTGCCTCGCCCGGACCGTCGAGCTGGGCGACATGCCGCGTCCCCTGGTGGACTTCGGCTACAACATGCTTGCGGGCGCTCCCGAGAACGCGATCGTCCTCACGAACGGCGACAACGACACCTATCCCCCTCTCGCCGTGCAGAGCACGATCGGCTTCCGGACCGATGTGAGCATCGTCAATCTCTCGCTTCTGAACGTGAAGTGGTACATCCGCCACCTCCGGGACGCGGGCGTCCCGTTCGGACTCGATGACAGGGCGATCGAGAAGCTCCAGCACGCGGAGGGGAAGGTCATCTCAATGCAGGCTCAGGAAGCCCTTCTGGCGAGTCTGAGAAAGGGCCGCTCGCCGCGCCCCCTTCTCTATGCGGCCTCGGTCATGGAGCAGAACAGGGCGCTGAAGGGCCCCTCCAGAGTCGACGGACTGCTGGAGTGGATCGTGGAAGCCGAACAGACCCCGCGCGCCGTCGGAGAGTTCGATCTCGATCACACCCGCATCCTCCTTGACAGGATCTACCGATTGGATGGCATCACGGACCCGCTCATCGACTGGGAGCGCGAGAACTCGGTGGCGAAGCTCGGTCTCAACTATGTCGTCCTTCTCTCGAAGGTGGGGGAGGGGCTTCTCGCCGAGAACAGGCCTCCCGAGGCGGCCCCCTATCTCCTCAAGGCGGTCTCGATCCTTGCCTTCCATGATCGGCCGGAAAAGGCACGGGAAGTCGTCGAGGTCTGGAGGAAGACGGATCCCGGCTCGCCTCTCCTGGCCGAAGCCCTGCGGCTGATCGAGCGGGCGGACGGGCGCGCGGCGCCGGGGCGCTGAGGCCGGTCCCGCCCGGCGCCGTCCGGCACTGTCCGGGCCCCTCGGCCCGTCCACAGCTGCCCGGCCCCTCCGGCCAGTCCAGCCCTGTCCGCCCCGGAATCGCTGAACATCTGGACCCGGGGACGCGTCATTACCTATTGTGCCGCGTGGCAAGGGGTCCCCGGGAGGGGAGTCCGGGAAGGTGTCGATGGGATCTCGGTTTTCGTTCCTGATCGCGCGTCCGTGCCTCCTCGTGTCCCTGCTCGTCGTCCTGGCGCTTTGCGCGCCGGGTCTCGGAGCTGTGGCGGAAGCCTCCTTCGCGGGGTTCTCGCGGCCGGCAGCGGAGCCCCGTCCGGAATCGGCTGGCGCGGCCGCGCCGGCCGATCCCGCCGACCGTCGCGAGATCCGAGCGCTTCGGCTCGACGACGGCGCCGGGATCAATGTGGATGGACGGCTCGATGAGCCGGCCTGGGCGGCGGGCCAGTCGGGGAGCGGATTCCGCCAATGGGATCCGGCGAGGGGCGGCGATGCATCAGAGCCGACCGTCTTCAAGGTCGCTTACGACCGGGAGGCGATCTACTTCGCCGTCGCCTGCTTCGAGATCGATCCGAGCCGCATCACCAAGCGGCTGGCTCGGCGCGATCGATTCAGCAACTCCGATCTCGTCAGCGTCTACATCGATCCCTATCGCGACCGGACGACGGGGTACAACTTCCGCGTCAATCCGCTGGGAGTCCAGGAGGACTCCTACGTCTTCGCCGACGGCAACATGGATCGCGATTGGGACGCGGTGTGGGAGGCGGAGACCTACGAGGACGACGAGGGATGGTACGCCGAGTTCCGGATCCCGTTCTCCTCGATCCGATACCATCCCGGGGAATCGACGTGGGGCCTTCAGATCTACCGCTACTTGCACGGGCGGGGCGAGGACACGGCCTGGGTCGTCTGGGACCGGGAGCTGCCCGGCTTCGTGAGCCGCTTCGGGGAACTCACGGGGCTGGAGGGATTGTCGGCGCCGCGTCAGCTCGAGCTCCTGCCCTACGTGGTCCATCGCACGACCGATGAGGCCGTGACCGGTCCGGAAAAGGCGGATCACTTCGAGAACATCGGCCTCGACCTCAAGTACGGCCTGACGGCCGATCTGACCCTGAACGCGACCTTCCAGCCGGACTTCGGTCAGGTGGAGGCCGATCCCGCGCTGCTGAACCTCTCCCCGTACGAGGTGCAGTTCCAGGAGAAGAGGCCCTTCTTCATCGAGGGGAGCCGCTCGTTCGAGCACACCTCGTTCAACCTGTTCTACTCGCGCCGCATAGGCACCGCGAGCGAGGATGAGCGGATCCGCTACGCGGCGAAGATCACGGGGAAGACCGCGGGGGATCTCAGCATCGCGATGCTCTTCGCGGCGACGGACAGCACGCAGCCGGGCAAGGCCCACAACTTCCTCAGGAGCGGCGATTGTCCCTCCCGTTACCTTGTCGGGAGATTCGGCAAGGAGTTCGCGCGCGGCGACCACCGGCTGCACATCATGCAGACGGCCGCGCTGAACAGCGGGTGCCGCGAGAGGTGCGGGGACAAAGGCTCGCGAGAGGCCTACACCACTGGCCTCGATTTCGACTTTCGCTTCCGCGATCGCCTCTACTCCGTCGTCGGCTCGGCCGTCGGCTCGATCATCGACCCCGAGGGGAATCCCGCCGACTCGATGCCGGCTCCGTCGGAGTCGTACGGAACGGGGGGAAGCCTCGAGCTTGCGAGAAGGGGCGGGTCGATCCGGGGAGGGATCACGGGATACTGGGCCTCGGGTCGATTGAACCTGAACGATCTCGGGTATCTGCGGTCGGGGGACGAGATCCGGACGGGCCTCTGGATCTACCGTCCCTACAACCCCGAGGGAGAGGCGCGGCGCGTGAACTCCGCGAGCCTCAATCTCAACCTCTTCAAGAGCTGGCTCTACGCTGGCCGGACCGGCCGCGACCTGACGACGGGGACTCCGGCCTGGACCTATGGCCCGGGGCATCCGCGCTTCCTCTCGGTCGAGTGCAACGCCTTCGTGCAGTGGCGAAACTACATGGCGAGCTGGTTCGGCATCAACGGCCACGACGAGGGAACGCAGCGCCACGAGACGAGAAGCACGGTCCATCTCGAGAGCGGAGACCAAGTCGCGATTCCCGGTGGAGGGCCCCTCGTCAGCGAGCCGGCGACGCTGGGAGGGTGGATCGGCTCTTCGACGGACGGCCGGAAGAGTTTCGTGGGCGAGGTGAACTTCGATTACTTCGAGGACACGGCAGGCAATGTGTCCAGGGGCGGCAACGCGAGCGTGAACTGGAGCCAGACCGGCGCGATCCGCCACACCCTGAGCGCGAGCCACAACGTCAGGACCGACGATACCGACCATCTCGGCAACTTCGAGAATCCGGGCGGCGGCATCGGCGGCGTGAGCTACGTCTTCGGGAGGCTCAAGCAGAGGACCGTCGACCTGACGCTGAGGACGAGCCTCCTGTTCAACAGGAGGCAGTCCCTCGATCTCTACGCGCAGCCATACGTGACCGTGGGCGACTACAGCGGCGCGCGCGAACTCGCCCGGCCGGACAGCTACGACTTTCGGCCCTACTCCGCGGAGGGGTTCCGGGCCGGAGACTACGACTTCCGGTACTCCTCCGTGAACCTGAACGTGGTCTACCGGTGGGAGTACCGCCCCGGCAGCGCCCTCTACATCGTCTGGACGCAGGGCCGCGAGGGGTATGTCGATCGCGGCTCTTTCTCGGGCTCCGACCGTTTCGACAACGAGATGAGTAGCCGCTCTCTCTTTCGAAACGAACCGACCAACACCTTCCTCGCGAAGATCTCCTACTGGTTCCCGGTGTAGGCAAGTCAGGACGAAGCCTGTCGCGCCTGCTCAGTTCAAGATGACGAGCTTCCTCGTGGACGAGAACGCGCCCGAGCGCATCGAGGCCCAGTAGACTCCGGCTCCGACGCTCTTGCCCGCGTCGCTCTTGCCGTCCCACGCGGCCGTGTGCCCGCCCTGCTCCATCGGGCCATCGACGAGAGTCCGGACGAGCCGTCCCCCGACATCGAAGATCCGGATCTCGACATGCTTGGGCGCGGCCAGGCTGAAGCGGATCGTCGTCCGCCCCGATGCCGGATTGGGCTCGGTTCCCCAGAGCCGGTCGATAGGCACCTCGGACTCCCCGGCCGCATCGGCTGGGTAAGGCCATGTGCCCTGATCGATGGCGAGGTCCTCGGTCTCGGTGAGCCTTGGGATCTGGTCGTTCGTGGGCACCCCGAACGCCCACCGGAGCGCATCGCCGATCTCGCCTGCCGCCGCGGCGAAGATCGCCGGCGGGTCCGTGCGGCAATGATCCTCCGCGGGAAGAGCGAGGCAACTCCAGCTCACCCCGTCGAGGACCGTTCTGTAGTTGCCGTCCGTCGCGGTCCAGCTGTTTCGGATCTGGCCCCAGTAGAGGTCAGGGGAGCCGTCCAACGCGGCGTAGTAGCGGCTGCCTGTCCCTGCGGTCGGGGACAGGATGGAGAAGGTCGTCCCCGGGATGACCTCGGAGATCCCTGGCGCCCAGCGGAAGCACTCGTCGGCGGCGTAGGTCCCAGTGAAGCCGGCGCCCAGGACCTCCTGCATGAAGGGGCGTCCGTACGTCGGGAACTCGTTCAGGATCTGCCCGGCGAAGTTGCCGTTCATCACGAAGGCCTGGCGGTACTCGTTGGCGCCGGAGTCCGGCGTCGTGAGCCACCAGCGGTACAGCGCGTAGTCCCAGTCCTCGGTCGTCCCCGGGCCATGGTTTCCGGTGCTCAAGAGGATAGTCCGGTACCCGAGGATCTGATTCAGGGTCATCCCATTGTTGCTGCCCACGATCGCGCCGCGGGCGAATGGGGCGTTCCAGTTTGACGATGCGTCGAGGTAATCGTAGCGGTCCCAGTGTGGGAAGAAGGGGAGCGGGCAACCGTCCTCGTCCTGGCAGGGCGGTGAGCCGTGCAGGACGGTCGCGAGAGCGTTCTCAATGTAGAATTGCGCGCCTCGGTTGTCCGCATCTATGTACAAGGTTGCGGGCTGGAAGACGCAGAAGTTGAAGCCGGGCACGTAGCAGTTCGGCACGTAGGCGGTGCGGAGGCCGGGAAGGACCTCGAACTCGAAGAAGAAGCCGCCCGTGGTGTCGGGGTGGTAGGCGAGCTCGTCGGGTTGGTTCACGTAGTTGGCCGTGAAGAAGTACTCGATCTTGGTGCCGGGAAAGAGCACGTCGTCCCAGATCATCTCGTTCTCCGGGTTGCCCTCGCCGACGAAGTCGTCGTCCTGTTCGCGGAAGTTGGACAGGAACTTGTGCCTGTAGGGGCTACTGCCCAGCTGCGCGGAGTCCATCCAACCCCAAGTGAACTCGGGTCGGAAAGGCCGATCGATGGCCAGCCCGTCGGCGACCCTGTCCCTCCAGACCTTGTAGCGGGTCTGGAAGCCCATCGCGACATCGGACTGGAGGGGGGCCCGGCGGGCGAGGCGCCACCACATCTTGGCCTCCCAGCGGGTGTTCGGATCGGAGGATGGCATCGGCCCCACGATCACGAGGCTGTCCCCGCAATAGTCCTTCCGGTCTGCGCTGTCCATGAACTTGTCAAACACGATGTTGGCTGGACCGGGAGCTCGGGGATCGTAGAGTATCGTCGGGTAGCTCCCCACGTCCTGGAAGCGCATCCCGAAATCGGTCTGGATCGCCGGCCCTGTGGGCTGTCTCATGGCCCCGGTCGCGAGGATGGAACCAGGCTCAGGTTCGGCGGTCGCAGAGGCGAAGGAAACGGCGGCAAGCAGGATTGCGAGAGTCGCGAGCGTCTTCATGGTGGGCCCCCTTTCGACTGGTCTCGAGAGAGTGGCGTCTGGCCAGGAGAGGGGGGACGGCCTGGCCGGACTTGCCGGTGGGCCCTAGGGTGCGGCCTGCCTCAGCGCTTGGTGTGCGGCTGGATGCTGGGGCAACGCGCCTGCGACGGGCCTGCCTGACCTATCGGGCCCCAGGAGACCTCTCGAAACAAGTCACCCGGCATCGGCGCGATGGAATGTCGGCAGCGCCTATCTGTGGTAAATATAACTGTCATCGGGCGCCCCGTCAATCCGGCCTGCAGAATCGCTGCCGGTCGGATCGCCTTCGGGAGTCAACAGGGCGCCGGCAAGGGACAAGTGGCTGAAGAGGAAAGAACGCCGGATCTCGCCTCCGCGGCCGTCGCCAACGCGGTGACCGCGATCCTGCCTCGCATCTCCGGCCTCGCTGTCGCGATCTTCCTGACCCCCTTCGTGCTGGGGCACCTCGGACAGGCTCTCTACGGCGTCCTCGTCGCGGTCGGATCCCTCTACGAGTATCTATCGGTCCTCAGGGGCGGAATGGGCGCCGCGCTGCGCCGCTACGTGACGGTCTCCTTCCACGCGGGCAAGCGCGAGCAGGCGCGCGAGTACTACGCCGCCGGCTTCTGGTGGGGGGGGGTCTTCCGGACCTTCATCTTCCTGCTGGGGCTGTCTCTCGCCGAGCCTCTCTGCCACTTCCTGAATCTGCCGGCCGAGTTCCTCCACGATGGGGCTTGGGGGGTGGCCCTGATCCTGACGGCGGCGATCATCGGGGACGCCGCCTTGATGCTCGACATCCCCATCTACGTGACGGGGCGGACGGCGCGGCTGTCAGTCCTGCGGACGTTCGCGGTCTGGTCGAAGCTGGCCATAACGGTCCTCGCCTTTCACTTCTTCGTCCCGAGCCTTCGTGTCCTCGGTGGAGCGGCAATCGTGATCGAGGCGATCCCGCTCCTGGTCATGATCTGGATGTCGCAGAAGGCGGGGACGGTGGGGGCCGCGATCCCGCGGCCGCGCTTCGGAAGGCCGGAAGTGCGCCGCGAGCTCTTCCGCTACGGGGGACTCGCGCTGCTCTCGCAGGCGGCCGCCCTGCTCTACATCTCGACCGACAATCTCCTGATCGGCCGCATCTACGGCACAGCGGCAGTGACGCACTACTCCCTCGGGGCCCGCTGGTCGCCGTTCATCCTGAGCTTTCTCGTGACCGCGGTCTATGCCCTCACTCCGCTCTTTACCCGGCTCGACGCCCAGGGGGAATCGGAGCGCAGCCGGAGCGCTCTGCTGCGGGTTGTAGGGGTGACCTCCGCGCTGGCGGTTCCGGCGTGCCTGGTTCCCTGCGTCGTGAGCGACATGTTCCTCGTCCACTGGGTCGGCCCGGAGTACCGTCGATCGGCGGTCTACATGATCGCGATGCTCGCGCCGTCGATGCTCGATGCCGCTCTGGCGCCGATCTGGATGGCGCTGACCGCTCGCGGGCGGATCGGATGGATCACAGCGGGGGAGCTGATCGTCGCGCTCGGAAACGTGGCTCTGAGCCTCGTTCTCGCGCTCGTGTTTCATCTCGAGCTGCTCGGATTCGCTCTGGGCAACACCGCGGCGCTTCTTGCGAAGAACCTGCTCCTGCGGCCGCTCGCCAGCCGCAGGGATCCCGATGTCCCGTCGGCCCGGGAGTTCCTGGGCCCGCTGGGCAGGGCGTTCGCCGGAGGGCTCCCCGCCCTCGTGCTCTTGTACATTACGAGGGGGCTCTACGATGGCAGCCTGGCGCAGGTCGTGATCGCGGGATTCGCCGGCGGCGCGATCTGCCTTGCGGGATCCTCCCTCGCCGCTCTGGGCCCCAAGGGAGTCCGCTCCGTGATCGACATCCTGCGCAGGGAGCTGATGAGGCGACGCCCGGCCGGCTTCTAGGCTCTCCTGACTGAATCTGACAAGCCGGCATGCTTGCCGCGAGGCCGACGGACCCCGACGGCTCCCCTTCGCCCCGCTATGTTCGCGTTCGCGGCGCGGGGCTTCGGGAACCCGTCGGGGTCCCCGGACGCCCCGGGTGGAGCGCTGATGGCCCGCGCCGCTCGCGCCCTGTCACTCAGCGAGCGGAGCGGGCCGCAGCGCGACACCGAACTGGGCGGACACTCTCCAGGAGAGCGTCGCGGACGCAGCCAGCCCGCTCCCCGCCTTGCTCACTGAGCCTCGTCCACGTCCGCCAGTCTGATGCCGAAGGTCCGGCACAGGATCGGCAAGACCGCGGCAGAGTCGAAGCGGCGCGCCGCCTTCCGCCCGGCCTCCCCCATCGAGCGACGCAGTTCGGGATCGGCCGCGAGACGGACCATGCACTCCATGAGGGAGGCCGCGTCGCCGGGCTCGCAGAGAAGCCCCGTGGCATCATGAGCGACGATCTCGGGAAGCGCGCGGAAGCGGGTCGCGATCACCGGGAGGCCGTGCGTCATCGCCTCGATCACGACCGCGGGGTATCCCTCCGTCGGCCAGGCCGTAGGAAGCGCGAGGATGTCGGACGAGCGGAGGACCTCGGGGATTCGCTCGTGCGCGACCTCCCCGCGATGGACAATCAGGTCCTTCATCTCAATGAGGATCTGTCTTGCCTCCGCCAGGACGCCGTCGACCTCAGGTCCGTAGATGTCGAGGCGCGATGCGACACCGCGCGCCGAGAGCCGTTCGTGCGCGCCGCGGAACGCCTCGATGAGAGGGAGAATCCCCTTCTCGCGCTTCACCTGGCCCAGGTAGAGGAAGCGGACCTCGCCGGCGGGCTTCTCGGCGGGCCTACCCCCGCCGGCCGCGCCGGCCGGAGCCAAGGCGACATCGAGAGGCGAGGAGCCGAGGTCGGTCCAGTTGGGGATGACGGACAGATTGGGGAACTCCTCCCGGAGAGATCGCCTGAGCTGCTCCGTCTGGACGCCGACCGCCCGCGCGCGGCGGAAGGCAAAGCGGACCCCCGCCCTGCACGCCGGCGCGAGGGAGGAGTAGTAGACATCGAAGCCGCCGCCCTGGACATAGATCCCGGCCTTCTTGCCGAGCAACGATGCGATGACGCTGAAGAGGGATCCTGCCGTGGCCGCGAAGCGCTGGGAGCCGTAGATCAGGATCGTGTCGCACCGACCGATCTGCTTCATGAAGGAAGCGAAGATCCCCGCGAACGGCCCCAGGACTCTCTTCGAGGCAAGGGAGTAGCCTCGCTTGCTCCCCGAAGTCGTGTTGATGACGGCGACATCAGCCGCCGCGCGCCCGCGGACGAAGCGTACGAGCGCGTCGAACGGGATGCTCGTCCCGCACTCGGGCGGTGGGCGGGGCCCGATCAGGAGGATCCGCTGGCGGCGCTGGGCGGCGGGCCGATCCTGCGCGGGTCGCGGCCCGCGGGGCGCGACGGGTGCGCCGCTCATGAGCCGTTCCCGTGCCCGCCGGCAGCATCCTTGCGCCGCGCGGCTTCTTCCCTTTCCCGCTGCTTCGTCTTCCAGTAGTCGATGTCGGAGATCTGATCCGCTCCGCTCAACAACAGGGGGGCCGTCCGGAGGATGATCGAGAGATCCATCCAGAGGCTGAGGCGCGCGACGTACTCGAGATCGAGCCGGATCCGCTCGGGCCAACGGATCGCCCCGCGCCCCTTGATCTGCGCCCAGCCGGTGATCCCCGGGCGCACGAGGAGACGGCCTTTCTGCTCTTCGTCGTACTGCTCCACCTGGTAGCGGAGTCCGGGGCGCGGGCCCACGACGCTCATGTCGCCCCGGATGACGTTGAGGACTTGCGCCAGCTCATCGAGGCTCAGCCGGCGGAGGACGCGGCCGACCCGGGTGATCCGCGAGTCGCCCTTCTCGACGAGGATTCCGGCTCCCTTCGTCTCCGCTCCGGGGACCATCGAACGGAACTTGAGGAGGTCGAAGGGCCGTCCCCCGCGGCCGATCCGCTCCTGGCGATAGAGGACGGGACCGCCGTCCTCGATCTTGATGAGGCAGGAGATCAAGAGCATGAGCGGGCCGGCGAGGATCAGGGCGAAGGCGGCGATGACGAGATCGAGAGGCCGCTTGCCGAAGCGCGCGTAGAAGCCCGCCGGGGGAGAGCCTGGCGAGGGTCTCATCCCTCCTCCCTCCCCGGCGCTCCCGCCGGTATCGAGAGGGGCGCCGACGGGATCACGGTCATCCTCCCGCCCCGGGGATGACGCTCCTCGAGATAGGCGAGGACCTCCTCCCACCGGCGCGCGTGGGGATAGCCGGTCCAGAACGAACGCCGCACGTCCAGGGTCGAGAGGGCGGGCGCAAAGACGATCAGTCCGCGCCCCTCGAGATAGGGACGGGGCCCCGGCTGCCGGTAGAGGCGCATGCCCGGGCCGTGGAGGCTGTGGTGGCCGACGCCCGCGCCGCACGCGGCGGCTATGATCACAGTTCCGCCTTCGCGCGCGAGGGGCGAATCGCTCGCGCGGTAGGCGTTGAAGGCGTTTCCCGCCTGGAGAAGCTCTCCGTCCTTCGGATAGGCGTTCAAGAGAACCGCGTCGGCGCGGGGGATGATCTCCGTCCTGAGCGCGCGGCGCGCGAAGTCGACCGCCGCGCGATGGGCTTTGATGGGATGGCCGTAGAAGTGGCCGAGGGGCTGCCGGCGGGATCCGGGAACGATGTTCACCACAGCCTGGAGTCCCGCCTGGATCGCGATCTCCTCGATCTCGGCGCGCGCCTGATTCCCCTCGATGACGCAGACGCCCGCGCCGGAAAGGCCGGTCACGGCGGGCCTGTGGTTCATCTCGAGCGTCTCGATCCCCGCGAGGCCGGGCAGGACGATCTTGCATCCGCCGCCGAAGCCGGCATAAGGATGCGGCATCACCGATCCGACCGCGATCTTGAGATCCCGCTCCAGGAAGGTCCTGTTGATTCGAACGGGGATGCCGCGGCGGGATCGGCCCAGATCGACCAGCTCCTCGTACGGATGGTGGTTCACGACCTCGCACGAGGCGAGCGCGCGCTCGCCGAGCTTCGCGCGCAGTTCCGGGAGACGGAGGGGAGCATGCGCTCCGATTGCGACGATCACGGCGACCCGCTCGGGAGGAATCCCGGCGGCGTCGAGCCGGTCGAGGATCGCCTCGATCGCCGGCCCGGCCGCGGAGGGCCGCGTGATGTCCTCGACCGCGATCGCTGCGCTCCCGCATCCCCGCGCGAGCCGCTCGAGCGGCGGAGCCTCGATCGGGCTATCGAGCGCTTCTTCCAGGGTGGGCCCGGGCGCCGCGCCCCCGGCATCGGAAGGAAGCTCGCCCGCGAGCTTGGCGATGTCGCATCTCCAGCCGGCTGGAACTGGCAGCTCGAGATCGCTCTCCTCCGCCCACGCTCCCCAGGGAATCCGGATCGAATCAGGCGCGGGCATCCGGTCTCAGCTCCGCGCGGCTTCGATCGACGCTGTCCTGAACGATCTCAGACCGCGGCATCCTTCTTCCCCACGCGCCCCACGATCCTCGCGGGGACGCCGAAGGCGATGGCCCCCGCTTCCAGATCCTCCAGGAGGACCGACCCGGCTCCGAGCTGCCCCTCGGCGCCGATCGACCGGCCCGGGAGGACCGATCCGTTCATGCCCACGAAGGCCGCTTCGCCCAGTCGGACGTTTCCGCCGACGTTCGCGCCGGGTCCGACGGTCGCGAAGGGTTCGAGCACGCAGTCGTGCCCGACCGTCGCGTTGAGGTTCACGAGCGTGTGTTCGCCGAGGCGCGTGGAGGCTGCGATCGTGGCTCCCGCGCCGACAACCGCCCCGGGCGAGATCGTGATGCCCCCATACAGCGTCGCCCGCGGATGGACGGCGATGGCGAAGACCGCTCCCAGCTCGGCGAGGCGTAGGGCGACCTCGCGGCGGGCCTTTGGTTCCCCCACCCCGATCAGGAAGCGATGGCCTTCGCGAATGAAGTCGCCCGCGACCCGCACGCTGCCGTAGACCTTCAGCCCCGCGGGCTCTGCATCCCGGCGGGACGGATCATCGTCGAGGAATCCGACCACCGTGCAGGGGAATCCTCCCGCCTCGGCGGCCGCGCGCAGGATCTCCAGGATCCCGCGGCCGTGACCGCCGGAGCCGACGATGACGATCGGTCCCGGGCCGCTCATGATCTCCCGCCCGCCTTCCTCTCGACGAAGCGGATCAGCAGATCGAGCGTTTCGAAGTTCTCGCCGACGACGTCCTCGTCGCCGATCTCGATCGAGAAGGTCGCCTCGAGGTCCGAGATGAGGCGGATCATGCGAAGCGAGCCGAGGCCAAGGTCGCGGAGCGGGCGGGCCCCGTCGACCTTGAGATCGAGCGCCCGTCCCAGCGTCTCTCCCACGATCTTCATGACTCCTTGCGCGAGGCCGCTCCCCTCGAGCGCGACCCGGATCTCCTCCGCGCGCAGGTGGCAGGCGCGCACGGTCTCGACGACCGCGTCGAGCGTGGACTCCTCCATGTGCGAGAAGAGGGGCAGGCAGAGGATCTCCGAGAGGAGCAGCTCGGTCCCCGGGAACGGCCCCTGTCCTTCGAAGAGGTGCGTGAACCGTGTCTGCCTGTGCAGGGGAGGGGCGAAGTAGATCTTCGATTGGATCCCCTGCTTCTTGAGCGCGTCCTGCGTCTCGACGTTCGTGAGGCCGAAGCGCTCGGGATTGAGCCGGACGGCGAAGTAGTTGTAGGTCGTGCGGCAGCGCGGATCGATCGCTTGAAAGCGGCACCCGGGCAGATCTCGCAATCCCGCGCGATAGCGCTCGACGAGCGCGTGACGGCGCGCGATCGCCTGCTCGGTCATCTCGAGGCTGAGCGAGGCCAGGAGGCTGTGGAGCTCGCTCAGGCGAGCGTTCATGCCCGCGAGGCGGCAGTCGTAGTCGCCCGGGTTTCCGTATTCGCGCGCGACGCGAAGCTCGGCGGCCAGGGCGCGATCGTTCGTCGCGACGAGTCCTCCTTCGCCCGCGACGGTCACCTTCGTGGGGGCGAGGCTGAAGATCTCGGCCCGACCGAAGTTGCCCGCCATGGTGTCTCCCCACCGGGTTCCCATCGCGTGCGCCGCGTCGCTGTAGACGGCGAGATCGGCCCGCGCGAGGAGGGGGCGCAGAGAGTCCCAGTCCGGGCTGTTTCCGAAGATGTAGACGGGAACGAGCGCGCTCCCTCCATGCGCCAGCGCCGCGACGGCAGAGGCCGGATCGAGGTTGAAGGTGTCCGGATCGCAGTCGATCAACCTCGGACGCAGGCCGTTCCAGAGCAGCGCGTGGAGCGTCGCGGGGAATGTGAATGTGGGCAGGCAGGCCTCTCCGGTCAGCCCCAGGACCTTGGGAAGCAGCACGAGGCCGGATGTCGCGCTCGCCATCGCGACGACCTCGCTGCATCCGAGGTAGGCGGCTGCGCGGGCCTCCAGCTCGCGGACCCATCTGCCGTTCGTGATCATGCGAGAGGCGAAGATCTTCTCCAGGTGACCGGCGTAGACCTCGTAGGGAGGGAGAGTCGGCTGGCTGACCGGGATCGTCGTCTCGGGAACCGGCCCGCCCAGTATCGCTAGCTTGTCCAAGTCGTCCCTCCTCCGGCTATGCCCGCGCGTTCCAATCGTCCTTCAGCTTCTGCTTCTGGATCTTGCCCGACTCGTTCTTCGGAAGTTCGGCGCGGATCGAGAAGGCCGCCGGGATCTTGTACTCGGGGAGGCGGGAAGAGGCGAAATCCTTGAGGGCCGCCTCGGTCGCGCTGTGCCCCTCCCGCAGGACGACGAAGGCGAGGATCGCCTCGCCCAGGATCTCATCGGGAATCCCGATCACCGCGGCTTCGTGGATCTCGGGATGCTCCATCAGAACCTCCTCGACTTCCTTCGGACTGATGCGGTGCGCGCCGCACTTGATCATCTCCCGCTTCCGCCCGACGACGTAGAGGAATCCCTCCTCGTCCCTACGCCCGAGATCTCCGGTGTGGAACCCCTCGGGTCCGAGCACGCGGCGGGTCTCCTCGAGATCTCCCCAGTATCCCGCCATGATGTTCGAGCCGCGAGCGACCAGCTCGCCCGTCTCGCCGACATCGGCCTCGGTCGCGTCCTCGCGGAGGACGCGCATCTCGACATTGGGGATCGCGCGCCCGATCGACCCGACCTTTCGCGGAAGATCGGCGGGCGGAAGGTAGGTGAGTCGCGCCCCGGCCTCGGTCGCCCCGTACATGATGTAGATCGTCACGCCCGGGAGGGCCTCCATCAGTCGCCGGATCAGCTCCGGCGCCATGGCTCCTCCCGCCTGGGTGATGTAGCGGAGGGATGGCGGGGTGTCGGCGGCGAGACGGGATCGGTTCATGAGGAGCGCGAACGTCGAGGGGACGCCGGAGATCCCTGTCGCGCCATCCTTCTTCATCCTGTCTACAACGCTGTTCGGGAACAGGAGATCGCTGCCGACAATCAGCGAGCCGCCCGCCCACGCGTGCGTGTTGAGCAGCGACTTCCCATAGACGTAGTAGAAGGGGAGGATGACGAGGATGCGGTCCTCGCTCGTCAGGCGGAGGTAGGTGACGATCGAACGGACATTGGAGACGAGATTCAGATGGGTGAGCATCGCGCCGCGAGGTTGCCCCGTCGAGCCCGAGGTGTAGATGATCGATGCGAGGTCGATGTCGACGGCGGGGCACGGCGGGGCGGAGGCGCCCGATTCCGCCTCGAGAGCGGCGGGCAGAGGAATCGGCTCGATGTGCGCCGGTATGGCGCCGAACGCCCCTGGGTCCCTCGTGATCAGGTGCCGGAGATCGGGCGTTCTCGCAAGGGCCGGGGTGGTCACCTCGGCGAAGCGCGGCTGCGTCACGAGGGCGCGCACGCGACAGTTGTCGAGGATGAAGTCGAGGCCCCGCGCGTCGAGGGACGTGTTGATCGGAACCGCCGCGGCGCCGGCCTTGAGCGTGCCGTAATAGGAGAGAACGTAGTCGAGCGAGTTCTCCGCGAGGATTCCGATCCGGTCTCCGCGCCGGATGCGGAGGCGCCGGAGGCATCGCGCGAATCGGTTCGCTTGATCCTCCGCTTCTCCGTAGGTGACGATCCGATCCGGAAAGCGGAGGAACGGGCTCTCGGGCGCGCGCTCCGCGCTTCGCTCGAGGACTTCGTGCAGGAGAACCGGTTCGCCGGGAATGGCCAACTCCTTCCTGTTCGGGCGCTTGCCTCGCTGCGAGGCGGGCGGCCGAGCACACTACTATAGTATCGACCCTGCCGCAGTGCTGCTTGAGAACGAAGCCGCCGCAACTCTTTTCATCTGTTGGGATTCCGGACACGTGACCATGGAGCCGGCGGCCGCGGAGCGATCGAAACTCCTTGCCAGGCTCTCCGCATCGCCCACAATGATCGCGCGGATCTGGCGGCGAAGAAGGGGCCCTGCCTCTCGAAGACCGATGGACGCGATCGAAACCTGGAACGACGCGCAACTCGTCGCGGCGGTCGGCGGCGGAAGCACGCAGGCCGAGGCCGAGGTCTGCGTCCGCTATCGGGCGAGGATCCGCCGCAAAGTGGATGCCTCGCTCCGCGGCAGCCCCGACGCCGAGGATCTCACGTCCGAGATCCTGCAGGCGACGATCGAGTCGCTGAGGCGCGGGAGCTTCCGGGGCGAGTGCCAGCTCGGGACCTTCGTCCACGCGGTCTCCAGGAACAAGATCGCCGAGTACATCCGCCGCCGCAGGCCGGAGTCGGTGGAGCTGACGGAGGACGTCCCCGATCATCGGATTTCGCCCGAGGAGGAGGTTATCCGAGGGGAGATCGCCGACGCCGTGCGCAAGGCGGTCGGGGAGCTCAAGCCGAAGTACCGTAACGTGTTATATCTGTACTACTTCCGAGGTCTGAGCATCGCCGAGATCGCAGCCCGTTTGGGGGCTCCGGGCCGGCGCGTCAGCGAGTGGAAGGACTATGGGCTCAAGATGATCCGTTCCAAGGCGGGACCGTCGCTACTTCGATTCCGGTAACCGCCTCTCCGGTGCAACCAACATGTGGGGACGAAGGCCATGGACTGCGAATCGGTCCGGAAAGGAAGGCTTGCGGAGCGGTATCGGGAGGGGCATCTCTCTCCCGAGGAAGCGGAGGAGTACGAGCGCCACTACTTTTCCTGCGACCGCTGCTTTCAGGATCTGAGGTTGGAGGATCTGGTCGCCGAGCGGATCAGTGCGGAGGGGGAGGCCCTCTTCGCCGAGGAGATCGTTGCAGAGTCTGCCGTTGGATCGCGCGGCGCGGCTCCGGTCTCCGGGACGATTCCCGCGCGACGCCGTCCCCTCATCGATCTCAGGAAGTGGTGGTCCTCTCTTGCCCGCCCCGCCTGGGCAGGCGGCCTGGTCGCGGCGACGGCCGTCGCCGTCATCGCGATCGTCAGCATGATGAGCATGAATCGCGACGCCGCTCTCAAGAGATGCTGGACTCCATCCGCGCACCCCTACATCGCCTCCGAGTTGCGGGGAGCCGAGGAGATCGACGAGTTTCGGCAGGGGATGGAGTCTTACGCGGCCGGCCGCTACAAGGAGGCTGCGGACCGGCTGTCCCGCAGCGCCGAAGTTGACCCGCGCGACGCGGACATCCACTTCTACAGGGGGGTCGCCCTCCTCATGTCCGGAAGACCCCGCGCCGCGCGGGAGGCTCTCCAGACCGCGTCCGGTCTCGTTCCCGCCTCCGAGCTTTACCGCTGGTATCTCGCGCAGGCGCAGCTCATGAGCGGCGAGGTCGCGAAGGCCGAAGAGAGCTTGCGGCCGCTCGCCGCCGGCGACGAGTACGCGGTGCGGGCGAGAGCGCTGCTCGACAGGATCGCGGAGGTCAGGAGGGACTAGGCGACGCCGAGCAGTCCGGAGAGACTACGCCTGCGCGCGGCTCGAAACCCCTACGATGCCCTCGCAGGCCTCATGCGTTTCACGCCCGCCGCGACGCCGAAGAAGAGAAGCATCCCGGCGATGCACAGCGTGGCCTCCGTGTTGAGCATCCCGCGCGCGCCCCAACGCGTGTGCGCCCATCCGTCGACGAGGGTCATGTAGTAGATCGGGGTGTTCGAGAGCGAGGCGAAGACGTTGTACTTCGTCGCCGCGGCCCCTGTCCCCATCGCCTCGAGGACGAACGCGGTGAACCCGGCGAAGGTGAGGCCGGTGATCACCGCGTAGAGCGACGTGAACACGATGTACATCCGCTCGGTCCGCGGGGCGAACGCCATGCCGACCGCGCATGCTGCCTGAA
This sequence comes from Candidatus Eisenbacteria bacterium, assembly GCA_016867495.1. Classification (NCBI taxonomy): domain Bacteria; phylum Candidatus Eiseniibacteriota; species Candidatus Eiseniibacteriota bacterium. The sequence goes on from VGJL01000002.1 coordinate 50,242, forward strand.
GCGCACCGTAGATGACGTAGGCGGTCTTCCGGTCCATCCGGTCGCAGATGTAGCCGCCGATCAGACAACCGGCCGCGGAGAGGATCCCGCCCATGATGCCTGTCACGAGGGCCACCGTCTCGGCCGAGGCGCTCCAGTCCCCGGCCACAGCCGACCAGAGCCCCGAGGCGGCCCCCGAGCCGATCGGAAGGAAGCAGAGGAAGAGGGCGAGGAACCCGATCCGGGACTTCGCCATCGACCAGAGATCCAGAGCCACATTGCGCAGCGTCCGAAGGACCTTGTCGTCGCGAATCGTGGAGGCCGGCTCGGGGACGAAGAGCAGGGCGAGGCAGCACAGGAGACAGGCGGCCGCGAGGATCGCGCCGGCCATCCATGGGGCGGGAAGGCGCTGCGCGAGCAGAAGGCCCGCCCCTCCTCCCAGGCCCGCGCCGCCGAGATTGCCGGCCTGGAACCATCCGCCCGCCCTTCCCTTCTGCTCCTGAGGAGTGGCGTAGGCCATGAGGCTGTCGGTCGCCATGCCCAGGAAGGTCGCCGCGAAGTTCGAAATCAGGATGATCGTCGTGAGCAGCGGAATGCTCGACTCCCTGATCGGCGCCATTCCGGTCGCGAGGATTCCCAGGGCGCTCAGGACGCTCGCCGCGAGATACCAGCCCTTGCGCGTGAAGAGCGAGTCGACCAGAGGAGCCCAGAAGAACTTCCACGTGTGGGGAACGATGCCGACGGCGACCAGGGCCGCGATCCGCTCGACCGGGACGCCCTCCTTCGAGAACAGGTAGGCGAGGGCCACCGAGACGTATCCGCCCATCGCCCCGAAGGGGATGATGAGAAACATGAAGACCGACGGATGCGTGCGCCGCGGGGACATACGCGGGGCATGGTAGCACGGCCGAAGGCGCCGTTCACCGGTCCCCTGCCTCCACTCGCCGATCATCCATGGTCCGCCGCTTGATCAGGCGCGATCCTCTCCGTGTGGACGAGAAGAGGCCTCAGGGCTTCGGGAGAAAGGAGAGGAGAGTCATGAACGAGTTGAGGACAAGTCACAGCGTCGGGAAGCTGATCCTCGGAATCGCCGTCGTCGCGCTCGGCCTGATCTTCACGCTGAGCAATCTCAACTTGATCGATTCGGACCGCTATCTGCGATTCTGGCCGGTCGTCCTGATCGCCTTCGGCCTGGAGAAACTCCTCCAGCCGCGCGCGTCGAGCGGCCGGATGTTCGGATTCATCCTCGCCGCGGTCGGCGTGCTGCTCCTTCTTCGCAACCTCGCGATGATCACGTGGAACATCTGGGATCTCTGGCCGCTGATCCTGGTTCTGATCGGCTTCAGCATCGTCTGGGGAGCCCTCGGCCGCCGGTCGGGCCGGGAACGCTTCCGCTGCCGCCCGGATGTCTCGGTCTCCTTCGACGACGACGCGAAGAGGCGGCAGGTCGACCCGGAATCGACGCTGAACATCAGCGCCGTCTTCGGAGGCGATGAGCGCGTCGTCACGTCTCAAGGCTTCCGCGGCGGGACGGTTTCGACCATCATGGGGGGGTGCGACATCGATCTGAGGCAAGCATCGATCGCCCAGGGCGAAGCGATCCTCGATGTCTCGGTCGTCTTCGGGGGGGTCGAGATCCGGGTCCCCGAGGACTGGAAGGTCGTGCTGCGCGTCAACTCGATTCTCGGCGGCGTGGAAGAGAAGACCCGCAAGCCGATAGGGGATGCGGCCAAGACGCTGGTGATCACGGGCAGCGTCATCTTCGGCGGAGTGGAGATTCGCAACTGATCCTGACGGATCAGAGAGAGGCAGGTCGGCAGCCGTGACGCCGCTGGCGACGACCCGGCGATTCATCCCGCCCTATCTGGCGGCATGGGTTCCCATCGCCGGGCTCCTTGCGGCGATGCTCCGTCTGACGCCGGGGACGACATGGACCGGCGCCCTGGCCGTCGCGATTCCCGGCTCGGCGCTCCTTTCCTTCCTCTGTGTCGCGATCCGCTATCCCGTGCGCGGGCTGCCGGCAGAACGGATGCCGGTGTCGCGCTTGCTCGCGCTCCACCTGGGCGGCGCAGCCTTCGCGACGGCGGTCTGGCTCGGCGCGCTCAGGCTCTGGGTCGAGGTCCTCGGGCAGACGCGACCGTTCGAGCTCCTGCCGGAGGCCTTCCGGAGCCACGCGCCGCTGCTCGCGGCCGCCGGGTTGCTGCTCTATCTGCTGGCCGTGACGTTTCACTCGCTCCTGCGCGCGGTGGAGCGGAGCCGCGAGGCCGAAAGGCGCGCCCTGGAGCTGAGCCTCATCGCGCGCGACGCGGAGATCGCCCTGCTCAGGTCCCAGGTCGATCCGCACTTTCTCTTCAATGCGCTGAACTCGATCGCCGGCCTCACGCGGGACGATCCGGATCGCGCGCGCACTCTCTGCCTGCGTCTCGGTGACTTCCTCCGGGCGGGACTCAGGATCGGGAGTCGGGCGCGCATTTCGCTCCGCGAGGAGCTGGCTCTCGCCCGCGACTACCTCGAGATCGAGCGGATCCGCTTCGGCGCAAGGCTCCGGGTCGCGGAGGATGTCGACGAGGCAGGCCTCTCGTGCCCCGTGCCGCCCTTGATCCTCCTGCCTCTGCTCGAGAACGCTGTGCGTCATGGGATCTCGGGACTGGTCGAGGGAGGCGAGGTGCTGATCGGCGTTCGCGTGGGGGGAGGGGGCATCGAGATCATTGTCGAGAACCCTCGCGACGCCGAGGCGCGATCGAGGGCCGGGGAAGGGATCGGGCTGCGGAACGTTCGCCGACGGCTGGAGACGCTCTACGGCCGGGCGGGGGGACTCGCGATCCGAGAGACGCCGGAGAGCTTCAGGATCGAGATCGCGATTCCCCGGCAACTCGCGCCGGAATCGGGCGACGGCGGCGGCGCGAGCGAGAGGCAAGGATGATGAGCAAGACCAGCGATCTGCGCCTCCTCATCGTGGATGACGAGGAGCCGGCCCGGCTGCTGCTGCGGGACTATCTGCGCGGCGCGCCCGGCGTGACGATCGTGGGGGAGTGCGCGGACGGTTTCGCGGCGGTCAAGGCGGTCACGGACCTCGATCCCGACCTCCTCCTGCTCGACATCCAGATGCCCAAGCTCGACGGATTAGAAGTCCTCGAGCTGATCGGGCGTGAGATCGCGGTCGTCTTCGTCACGGCCTATGACGAGTACTCGATCCGGGCCTTCGAGATCCACGCGGTCGACTATCTGCTGAAGCCCTACTCGCGCGAGCGGCTCCTCGAGGCGCTCGATCGGGCCCGCGAGAGGGTTGCGCGGCTCGGCCCGCGCCGGAAGGGAGCGCCGGCGTCGCAAGCCGCCGCCACCGCCGGCGCCGGGAGCGCGACTCTGCCCGAGACGGTCGCCGCCATGGACATGCGCCGCTCGAGGCGGCCGCTCGAACGGATCCTCATCCGAGACAGAGCGCGCATCCATGTGATCCCGGTCGGCTCGATCCACTACGTGGAGGCGCAGGACGACTACATCTCCATCGTGACCAAGGACAGGAAGCTCCTCAAGCAGCAGACCCTGAACGAACTGGGGCAGGCGCTGGACGAGAGGCGCTTCGTCCGCGTTCATAGATCGTTCCTGCTCAACATCGAGCATCTGGCGAGGATCGAGACTTACGCGAAGGACTCGAGGATCGCGATCCTGAAGAGCGGCGCCCAGCTCCCGGTCAGCCGGAGCGGATACGAGAGGCTGCGGGGGTTGCTGTGACGCCTTCGACTTCCGCTCCAGTCCTCGGGCGGTTCCTTCCACGCTCCTGCAGCGAGGGCGTGGATTCCGGCGATTGCCGCCCAAACAGCTCAGCGTAGAGGCCGCCTTGCCCGATCAGCTCCGAGTGGGTGCCTTCCTCGACGATCCGGCCTCTCTCCATGACGAGGATGCGATCGGCGTCGACGACGGTGGAGAGCCTGTGCGAGATCATGATCGTCGTTCTCCCGGCCATCAGCGCGTCCATCGACCGCTTGACATGAGCTTCCGACTCCGCGTCCAGCGACGAGGTCGCCTCGTCGAAGATGACGATCGGCGGGTCTTTCAGGATCGCCCGCGCGATCGACAGTCTCTGCCTCTGCCCCCCGCTTAGGCAGGCGCCGCGCTCGCCGACGATGGTGTCGTACCCGCGGGGGAGCTCGCGAATGAACTCGTCGGCTTGGGCGAGGCGCGCCGCCCGCTCGATCTCCTCCGGGCCGGCGTCGGGATTCGCGATCCGCAGATTGTCGGCGACGCTGGCGTGGAAGAGAAAGGTCTCCTGGGGGACGACGCCGATCCTGAGGCGCAGATCATCGAGCGAGAGATCGCGCAGGTCATGCCCGTCCAGGAGGATCCTCCCCTTCTCGACGTCGTAGAGCCGGCAGATGAGATGCCCGACGGTGCTCTTCCCTGCGCCGCTCGCGCCGACGATGGCGACCTTTTCTCCCGGCGCGATCGCGATGTCGACGTCTTCCAGGATCAGCGGGCCGCCGTTCCCCCCGTAGCGGAAGCGGACGCTCTCGAAGACGATCTCCCCGCGTGTTCGGCCCGGGTGAACGGGCGTCGGGCTCTCGCTGACGCTCGGCTCGAGGTCGAGGAAGGCCAGAATCCTCTCGACCGCGCCCACTGCCGTCCGGAGTTGGACGTTGAGGAAGCTCAGGCGTTGGGCCGGCTCGTACATCCGTGTCAGGTAGCTGATGAATGCCACGAGCGTGCCGATCGTCATGGTCCCGGCTATGGACGCCCGGCCGCCATACAGGTAGATGAGAGCAGGCCCGACGGCGACGACGAAGAGGCCGAGCAGCCTCGATTGCGAGCCGAGGACTCCCATGCGGACGCTCGTGCGGGCATGGGCGCGCAACCTCCGCGCGAACGACTCCCCTCTTGCCGCCTCGTTCGTGAAGGCCTTGATCTCGCGTATCCCCGCGATCCCCTCCTGCAGCTCCTCGACGACCTCGCCGTAGCGGACCCGATTCTCGCGTGCAGCGGCGAGAAGGCGGCGGTCATGGAAGCGGAAAATCGCGAGCAGCAAGAGCAAGGTGGCCGCGCCGATCAGAGTCATCGGGAGGCTCATCGCCGCCATGAAGCCGAGCATGAGGAGGATCGTGAAGGAATCGGTCACGAGCATGAGAAAGGCGCTTGTCGTCAAGGCCTGGACGGCATCGACGTCACCCATGACCCGCGCCGTCATCTGCCCCGACTTGGTTCCGTCGAAGTGATCCGTCGACAGGCGCAGGAGGCAGTCGTGCATCCGTCTGCGAAGAGTGAGGACGACCCCGGCGCTCACCCGCAGGAAGAGGACGTCGGTGGCGAACATGCAGAGCATGTAGCCCGCGTGGATCGCGGCCATCGCGCTGACGATGCGGAGCAGCATGGCGCCGTCCCGCTCGGGCAGGGCCGCATCGAAGATCTGGCGCACGAGCAACGGGATCGTGAGGGAGGCGGCTGTTCCGATTCCCATGAAGGCCAGGCAGCCGAGCTGCTCCCTCCAGTACGGCTTCAGATAGCCGGCAAGGCGCAGGAGGCTTGTGCGCGTGCGGGGCGCCCCCTGCGGGAATGTCCCGGTCCCTGGGGTCAGCATGATCATGCTCCGGCGGAGCCGTCGGCCTCCGCGGCCGCGAGGAACCTGCGCCATCGTGCCTCGAGGGAGTCCACCGAGCACCCGTAGACGCGCCGCACGGCGCCGCGAGGGTCCCCCTTCGAGCTGCCATAGAGATCCTTGAAGCTCGCGACCCCGCGATCTCGGATCAGGAAGCCGGCGAACGATCCCGCCATCGGGTAGCTGAGCCACGGGTCGGCCTCCGTGAAGCGGGGGTCGTCGAGCAATCGCCCGAGATGAAGCTCGCCGCCGCGGGACCGCGCCCGCAGGTATGTGGAATGCGCCTGCTCGCGCAGCGCCGCGTATTCCGCGGCTCCCTCCTGCATGAGCATCGGAGGATCCCCGAGGGAACCAAGGAGGATGTGGCAGCTCTCATGCAGGGCGCCGACGCGGAGATACCTTCCATGGACAGCGTGGACCTCCGCCTGGCGGGAGTGCGCGTGCGCCGGCATCGGATCGCCCGTGGCGAGCTTCTTGTGCAGACTCGACTCGTACAGGAAGTAGACGATGGGTCGGGACCGCTCCCATCGAAGGTCGAAGAGCTCTTCAAGCTCCGCGAGCCCCGCCTCCAGGGCGGCGGCGATCTCCTCGCGCTCGTGGTCCGCCGTCGAGCCGGGAATCAGATGGAGGAGAAAACGGGGCGACTCGATGGCGCGCCACTTCGTGCCGAGGAGAAGCTCCTCGCCCGCCTCACACGGCCGATCCTGCAGCGCGAGGATCTGGGCCAGGTGGATGTGCAGGATGGCATCGTGCCCCGGAGAGTCGAGCGCGCTCCGGAGGGCCGCGAGCGCGGCGTCGACTCCCTCATGACCGAGCGAACGGGCGAGATGTCGCAGGTGACATTCCCTGGCGTAAGAGCTTCCCATCCCGAGCCCGGCGCAGATCCCCTCGAGTTCGTCGAGGGCGGTGAGGTCGTCGGGACAATCCCGGAGGTGGGCTTCCAGGATCGGGACGAGCCGCGCGGACTCTTGCATCGGGACCTCCCTGAAAGATGCGGGCCGTTACGGGCCTCGCTGGGGCGTCATGACATCCTCCCGATCGGAACTGGCCTGGGCCGCCCGCTCGCTGACCCAGGCCAGACCGATCGCTCGGATGGGCTTCTAGAACGGATCGGCGATCAGCCGGGGCCAGCAGTTCGGCCAGCAGTAGTAGCACGGCAGGCAGATGTGCGCCCTTCCCTGCACCTGGCCGGAGACCTTCTTCAGCTCGAGCATTCCTCTCACCTCCTGTCCTTTGGGATTCTCAGGCGCCCCGCAACGATCGACCAGGCGCCGCCCGGCGGGAGCCCCGGCTCACGCCGGCGCCCCCCACTCCCCCCTGTAGGGGTCGTAGCTGCAGTGGATCGATTTGGCCGTCAGCTCGCCCGTGGGCCCGTAGGTGATCGGCCGGCAGTCGTGGCACGCGTATCGGTACTCGCAGTCCCTGCAGACCTCGATCTTGTCGAAAGAGAGATCCCAGTATCTGCGCAGATCCCCCTCCACGATCTCGCGGAGGCTCCTCTCACAAACATTCCCGCAGGGATGGTCGCGTTGCATGATGCAGGGGTTCACGTCGCCGGTGCTGCTGATCGCGATCTTTCCCTGCCAGCAGCTATTCCCGTTGCACCGCCGTATGAAGGTCGCGCGATCGGTCCTCATGAACTCCGCGCGCGTCTTGTATGCGGTCGTCTTGGAGAGCTTGTCGGGAACCAGCTCGTCGTCATTGCCCCGGCCCGAGGGGCGGACGAGATCGAACCCCGGGGCCTCCATCCCCAGCTCGCGCACGAACTCCATTGTTTCGCGCACGTAGTCCTGGTTGTGCTTCATGACCGTCACCGCGAAGCGCGGCTGGATGCCTCGCTCCTTCAGGCGGGCGACGTTGCGCATCAGCCGCTCGAACGATCCGCTTTTCTTGGTCACGAGGTCATGGATCTCCGGCCGCTTGGAGTAGAGGGAACAGGAGACCTCCATGCGAAGGTCGACGAGCCTGTCGATCCACTCATCCTTCAGGAAGGTGAGATTGCTGAAGACGCCGACGCTCGAATACCCCAGCTCCCTTGCGCGGCCTGCGAGGTCGAAGAGCCGATCCCCGTATAGAAACGGCTCCCCCCCGATGAACTGGACGGCGCGGCACTCGAGCTGGGCGCCCTCCAGGAGCAGCCGCCGCCACTCCTCGTGGGTCAGGCGGTTCTTCGCCCCGGTGTCCGCCTGGCTCATGCAGTAGCAGTGGCGGCAGCGGAGATTGCAGTCCTCTCGCAGCTCGAACCAGATGAAGTCGAGCTTCCGGCACGGATCGACCAAGTCGATCTTCGGTCGCGGGCTCGGCTGCTCGCCGAACTCCCCCATCCCGGCCTCGGCGACGCGGCGGAGGAAGTCGAGGATCTCGTGGAGCGGCGCCTCCTGCACCTTGGCCACGGTCTCCTCGATCCCGCACTGCCGCTCGCATGCCTCGATCACTCGCGCCGCGAGCGGGTCGATGCTATAGACCTCCCCCGATGCGAGATCGTAGAGAGCGCCCCGCGAGGCGCCCCTGACGAGAAACGCGTCCGGCTTGAGGGAGAAGTAGCGCAGCGTGGCTCTCTGATCCCTTCGCTGGGAGAAGCTGACAACGCCTTGCATGAGCTGGACCTCCTCCGACCTTGGTTCACCCCGGGTGAGCCCCTCTCGGCTCCATCGGGTCTTCCCGGGCATCCCCTTGGTTGCGCCCCGTTCGTGGATATTGAGAAGGGGTCTCGATCGAAAGACGGCCCGCGAGGCAGCGGATGCCCGGACCGCCTGGTCAGAAGGAGCGGGCCGGGGCGGGCCCGATCAGAACGAAGGGGGCCCAGAAGTAGGGATGAGCGAGGCTCACCGTTCCTCCGCCCTCCGAGCGCGCCCGTGTGCGCAGGTCCCTCTTCGCGTCCCGAAGAGCCTCTCCCGCATCGAGGCCGCGGGAGAGCCCCGCATAGAAGCTCTCCATCAGCAACGCTGTCGAGGCGTCGTTCACGCTCCACAGGCTCACGAGCGTCTGGGCGGCCCCCGCGCGCAGGAAGGAGCGGCCGAGCCCGAGAACCCCTTCCCCCGCATAGAGGCGGCCGAGCCCGCTCTCGCAGGCGCTCAAGGTCACCAGCTCGCAGTCAAGCGGGATCGGGAGGATCTCGTGCGCGTGGAGGAAGCCGTCATCCGCTCCCTCGGGATCCGGCGCGAGGGCGAGCCCGGAGTAGAGGGGAACCTCCTCGTCGACCGTCCCGTGGGCAGAGATGTGAAGGAATCTGTATGCGGGAGCCAGCGTCTTCAGACTGGTTTCCGTGGCCTCCGCGCCCGTCAGGCACCGGGATTGGGGAAGGAGCCGGCTCACCCTGCGCGCCTCCTCGGCGGCGAACGGGAGTCGGTCCGTCGATCCGACGGACGCGCGGAGGATCTCGGCGCCCTCACGCGCGCCATCCGTCTGACCGCGGCTCGCGAGCGGGTCCGATGCGCCGACGGCGAGGAGTCCGACGCCGGCCCTGCCTTCGCCCGTCGGGCCCCGCGCCGGCGCGGGGAGGAAGGCGGCCGAGGGGAGATACCGGATCGCGAAGCGGTCGCAAAGGAAGACCGTCCGCCGGAAGCCCCCGTAGAGGGTGTCTGTCGCGGCTGATTCCGCCTGGGAAACGACGAGCATCTCGAACGGGAGATGATGCAGCGCTCGATCCGGAACGATGTAGAGACGCCTCGCGTCGCCGATGAACGGCTCGATCGGATCGATGATCCACTCGCGCAGCCTTCGGGCGAGCCTCGCGTCGAAGCTGAGGGTGGACAGGCTGCGCGGCGCCGTCAAGGGTCCCCGGATCTCTCGGACCAGCTCCTCGATCGCGCGCGAGGTCGCTTCGAGACGGACCGCACGCACGCCGTCTCTCCGGAGCACGAAGCAGAGCGATCCTCCCAGGCCCAAGGCGTACTCGACGAGCGCCTCGTCGGGAGCGAGAGCCGCCGCGATCGCCCGAGCGTCCGGGTCCGCGCCCGCTCCAAGAGCGGAGCCCGTGGAGGAGTCTGCCAGGAGGAGATCCTGCCGCGCCCTCGCCCACTCCGCCTTCGTGCGGGAGATCTCGCGTTCGAGCGCGCGCACTCTCGACCGGTCGGGCCTCCTCCCTCCGGCGATCCCAGCGAGCGATGTCTCGAGCGCCCTGAGCCTTCCTTCCAGGGCGCGCAGGCTCGCCGCGCGAGGGGACTCGATCGGCGGGTCGACTCGCGGAGCCCCCTCCAGCATCTCATCGCGGAAGGCGCTCGCGCGCTCCTTCTCGCAGATCTCCAGGGCCTCGATGTCCCGGCCGAGCCGGACCAGGAGGTCCGCGGCCTCGCGGTGCAGGTCGATGCGCCGCTCGATGAAGTCCGCCTTGAGCTCCTCGATGCGCAGCCGACGGCGGACCGACTCCACCGCGTCGAGGGCCGCGCGGTAGTGCTCGACGGCCGCCTCCGGATCGATCGACCGACTCGCGGCCGCCGCCGCCCACTCGCACTCCCAGACGATCTCGGGATCCCGCACCTCCCGCGCCAGAGCGCAGGAGGCGCGGATCTCCTCGACGGCGGCGGACGAGTCGGCCAGCGCCAGGCGGACCCGCCCGCTCCTGCACAGGGCCAGCGCCTCCCGGCCACGCCGCCCGTCCTTGCGGCTCGAGCGCAGCGCCAGCGATGCTTGATCGAGCGCCCGCGAGGGATCGCCCGACCGCAGGGCGAGGTCGGCGAGGAACAGGCGCAGCGCCTCCTCCCCGTCCGCATAACCCATCTGCGCGCATCGAGCCAGAGTCCGCTCCGCCTCGGCGATGGCGCGGCTCGAGTCTCCGAGGCGGAGGGCGACCTCGCAGAGTCCCATCGAGGCTTCCCATGAGCCCTGCTCGGCTCCCATCCCGCAGAAGATGCTGTCCGAGCGAGCGTACGCCTCGCGAGCGGCGTCCAGTCTTCCGAGGGAGAGATCGGCGCGTGCGATCGTCAGGATCGCCCCGGCGCGGTTGCGCTCGTCCGCGAGCGAGTCCGACAGGGCGAGGGCACGGCGCGCGTCGGCGAGGGCGGGGAGCGGGTCTCCAAGGGCGAGCGAGCCGCCCGCCCGATGGAGCAATCCCTCGACCTCGTCCACGGGGCTTCCGATCGAGCGGGCCAGCGAGATCGCGGTGTCGGCATACTCGATCCCGCGACGGTGATCGCCCGCCAGGAGATGCAGGTGCGAGAGGTTCGTCAGATTCCAGCACTCGCTGCCGGCGTCGCCGATCGATCGGGCGAGAGAGAGGGCGGTGTGGAACGACGCCATCGCCTCGCTGAGATCCCCCAGGTCTGTGTGGGTCAGTCCGATGTTGCCGAGGATCAGCTGCTGCGCCTGCCTGTCCCCGCGGGCGCCCTGGAGAGCGAGCGCTCTCCTGAATCCCTCGAGAGCCGGCCCGTACTCGGCCAGCTCCCTGCGAACAAGAGCGATCCGGTTGATCGCCCAGGCCTCGTACTCGGCATCGGCTTGCGCATGGAAGACCCTCCGCGCGCGGTCCCAGGCGCGGAGGGCTTCCCGAGGGCGGCCGGCGAAGTAGTGCGCGCTTCCCATCAGGAGATATCCGTGGCCGAAGCCGCGATCGAGAGCCAGCGCCCCTTGCGCCTGCGCCAGCGCATCCTCCGGCGATTTCCTCTTCATCGCGACGCATCCGAGGCCGTAGCGGACGCTCGGATTGCGCGGATCGGATGCGAGCAGGCCGCGAAGCTCGCTCTCGACCGCATCGAGATCGGCCGCGCGGGCGCGGCATTCGACGAGGCTGAAGTAGGGGCGCGGGTCGCGGGGCGCGCTTCTGATGCTCTCGCGGTAGGTCTCGATCGCGGCATCGATCGCGCCGGCGTGCCGGAGGCTCTCCGCGCGGGGGAAGTGGACGCGATCCCGGGCCTGATGGGGATCTTCGCGGGCGCACGAGCAGAGGAAGCAGGAGATGGCCAGCAGGGGAAGAGTGGCCGACGGCGCGACCGGCCGACGGCACGACCCGCGCCGCGGGACTCGAGCGAATCGGCTCACAACTGCCTCATGACTCCGCTCGTGGGCGCGTATGCCGCGCGGCCGTCGCTCAGCGGCAGAGACCCTTCAGTGCGCTCCAGCAGGATGTCGACCGCGCGGTTGTCCGTCAGCGGTACAGACCCCTCAGTGCGCCCCAGGATGTCGATCGCGCCGGCGTCGGCTCCTCCACCTCGAACTCCTGGCTGGCGTCCCATTCGTGCGGGATCTGATCCTCGAACCATGTGGCAAAGTCGGGGAACCGCCATTGCGATCCGCATCCCAGGAAGATCTCATCGCCTAGGCGCCCCCATTTCGGAGGCAATCGGGTCTCGCTCGTTGCCAGGGCCTGGATCCCCATCCAGAACTTGCCCGGTTCGAGAGGGATCGCAACCTCCAGGTCATACCTGTAGCAGGGGAGCTCGTCGGGATCGTTGCCGATGAAGGTCCCCGGGAGCTTGATCCCCAGGAACTCCGCCAGGAGACCCGTTGGAGTGCAGACCAGATCGCCATAGAAGCGGACATTGAACACGGCGCTGTCGGGGTAGGTCGGCCGCCGCTCCATGTAGCCGCCCCACCAGGTCGCCTTGATGATCGTGCAGGTCGATGTGACCTCGCACTCGTTCGCGACCTCGATCGAGTCGCTGGGGAACTTCGCGCTCTCGGGGATTCCGCGCTGGCTGCAAATGACGTCCCGCGGCGACCAGCGATCGGGCCCTCGCGGCGCCGCGGGCTCTCCCTCGGCTCCAGCGCCGGCGACGCCGCCGGCGACAAGCAGACCCACTACACATACGCATGCGCTCTTGGACATGGCGATGATCCTCCTGCGGGCGGGCTTTACGGACGGACAGACGACTCAGAGAGGCGCGGGATCATTATCGCACAGAGAAGCCTGGTTCTCAAGCCCTGCCGGGTTCCTGCCGGATTCTCCGGACGCCGCGGCCGCGCGCGGCGCTCCCCGCCGCCCGGGAAATCCGTCTCGCCACGCGGCCGGCTCCAGGGCATCATGACGCCATGCATGCTCCTCCGTCCCCGGCGCCCGCGCCCCACGTCCTGGTCCTGATCGACCATCTGAACCGGGAGAGGGGGGGGGCGGAGAACCAGGCGATCCTGCTGCTGCGCGGCATGCCCCCCGAGAAGGCCCGGATGCGGGTCGCCTACTTCGCGGGGCGGAGCGAGGACATCGAGGCCGTCGCCGCGGCGGGGGTCGGAATCGATCTCCTGCCCTCCGGCCCGCGCCGGCTCTGGCCGATCTCCGTTCTCCGCAAGGCGAGCGGGATCGTCCGCAGGCACCGGATCCAGGTCGTGCAGACCTTCCTCCCCTCGCTCGACATCCTCGCGCCCGCGCTGCGTCTCCTGCATCCTTCCCTCAGGATCTCGACCAGCCGACGGTGTCTCGACAGCTATCTCCCCGCGCGGCATCTCCGCCTTCTTCGCTTGAGCGGGCGCTTCGCCCATGCCATCGTCGCCAACGCGAGGGCCGTGGCGGAGAGCGCGCGTGTCGAGGAGGGAGCAGCGGAGTCTCGGCTGCGCGTCATCCCCAATGCCATCGAACCGTCTCCCGCGCCGGATCCGGTCGAGAGGCGAGACGCCCGCCGCCGCTTCGCCATGAGCGACGATGACTTCGTCATCGCCTATCCCGCCCACTTCCGGGACGGGAAGGGGCACAAGCACCTTGTCGATCTCCTGCGGCGGCTGCTAGAGAGGGCTCCACGAGCCCTTCTGGCGGTCGCGGGGGACGAAGAGGGCGAGCCCGACTGCGTCGCGAACTCCGCCCTCTTCCGCGCGGAGGTTCGACAGTCGGGCCTCGAGAACCGGGTCCGGAGACTCGGCCTGTTGCCCGGAATCCGTCCGCTGCTCGCCGCCGCCGATGTCGCCCTGAACCTCTCGGAGACCGAAGGGATGAGCAACACGATCATGGAAGCGATGGCGGCGGGGCTCCCGGTCGTCGCGACCCGGGTGGGCGGGACGCCGGAGCTGATCGAGGATGGGAGGGAGGGTTGGCTGATTCCAGCCGGAGATCTCTTCCTTGGAGCCGACCGCCTCGCCCTCCTCGCGGGGGAGCCTGAGGCCAGGAGGCGGATGGCCGCCGCGACCCGGGAGAGGGTCCTCAGGGACTTCTCGGTCGCCAGGATGGCCGATTCCTATGCCGCTCTCTATCGGGGTCTGCTCGAGCCCCGGAGCTGACCCGGCGCAGTCGCTGCGCGCAAGCGCGGCGCCCGATCATGAAGAGAGCAAAGGATTCCATGGCAGCGAGTTAGAAGATGCCACGACAGGGGTCTGCGCGCAGGGGGGTCGCACGGGCGTGGGCTGTCCGACCTTTCCGGACTCGCCCTGCGACCATCCGGCCTGATGCGTCGCGCCCCGGTCCGCAAGTCGAGCCGCGCCGGAACGGACGGTTTTCCGCTTGGTACCCGCTCCGATCCGGCCGAAGAGCACATGGAGGCCATGGCGGGCCGCGGGGAGATTCCGAGATGGACGCCACGAAGGTGCTTGACGATCGGCGAATTGGCTGGTAGTATTCGTACTTGCATGATGATGCGTCGCGTGGGGCCAGATTCCTGAAGGGGCTCGGGGGATCCGGAGAGACATCCGGCGGCGCGAGTCCGCGGACGACACGAACCCCAACAACGAATGGAGGATTCTCAGCTATGCGTTGGTTGTTAGTTCTTGCTCTGATGGTTGCCTTCGCTGGGTCGGCTCTGGCCGCGATCCACACGAGCAACACCGAGGTTCTCGGTCCGAAGGGTAGCGGCAACGGCGCTTCCGACGGTCGCGAGGGCGGCGAGACCTGGTACGACGCGGTGGTGATCGGTGGTCTTCCTTACACCGATACCGGCGCGACTTGTGACAACGTCGCCGACATCTCCACGACCTGTGGTGGCGGTGGCACTGCGCAGGATGTGGTCTACATGTACACTCCCGCGGCCAACGTTACCGTCACTGTCAGCCTCTGTGGCTCCTCGTACGACACGGTCCTCGAGGTGCAGCAGGGTATCGGCGTTGCAATCGCTTGCAACGACGACTACTGCGGTCTGCAGTCCGAGATTCAGGGCCTCGCCCTGCTCGGCGGCACGACCTACTACATCATCGTCGATGGCTACGGCACCGGCTGCGGCAGCTACACGCTCAGTGTCACTGAGCCCGTTGTCCCCGTCCTCGAGTGCCCCACCGGCGCGCTCCTCGAGGGCGAGCCCGATTGCTACGACGAGTACTACGACAGCTACAACGGCGGCTGCAACAGTGTCGGATTCCCCGAGATCTGTCCGCAGTCGGGGAACAGTGCGACCATGTGCGGTAAGAGCGGGACCTACTCCTACCAGGGTAGCAGCTACCGCGACACCGACTGGTTCACCTGCTACGGCGCCGGGATGACGGCCACGCTGACCTGCGTCGCCGAGTTCCCGCTGCAGCTGATCTTCATCTACGGTGCCGACTGCAACAACCTGCAGTACACCTACACGACTGCGCAGCCGATGGTGCCGGCTACCCTTAGCTGGTTCATGGCTCAGGGCGTTCCGTTCTGGCCGTGGATCGGTTCGTCGCAGTTCACGGGCGTCCCTTGCGGTTCCGACTGGATCATGGATCTGGCGGGCATCTGGTGCCAGCCGACTGCCACGCAGCCGTCGACCTGGGGCACCATCAAGGGGCTCTACAAGTAGGATCTGAGTTCGCATAGCCTCGACTGGAGGCTGTGAAGATGCGAGGGCTGGGACCGGGGTCCCAGCCCTCAATCTATGTCCGGCGGGACGCGTTTATCTCTGAAGGATGAACTTGCGGGAGGCCCGCTCTCCTCCCACCTCGACCGTGAGGAAATAGACCCCGGAGGGGAGAGAGAGACTCGCGGCAGCCGCATCGGACAGGGACCAGTCCTGCTCGCCCGCCGTTGCTTCCTCATCGCGCAGGATGGTCCGGACGCGGCCGGTCACGTCGTGGGCCAGGATCCGCACGCGCGCCGGGGTCGCGAGGCTGAAGTGGAAGCGCAGCGGCCCGACGGAGGGGTTTGGGAAGGGACCGTCGATCCGATGCCGGCGCGTGCGACCGGATAGGGATGCCGGGGTCGGCGGCATCGGCAGCTCGTAGCCGCGCGACGAGACCGCCACGACTCGATACAGGCAGCTCGGGCGCTCCATCGGCTCGACGAACTCGTTCTGTCGCTGGGGAGGGAGGAGGGCCCCGGTGCGGCGGATCCAGCTCGCACCCCCGTCGTCGGAGCGATCGACCGCGAACCCGGCCACGCGCGCCATCTGGCCGCAGCCCCAGGTGAGGCGGGCCACAGCGGTCTCGCCTCCCTCCTCCACCCGCACCACGACCTTAGAGTGGAATCCCGAAACCTGCGGAAGGAAGTCCGCGATGTCGAGAGTCACCGCGACCTCGGCGCTGGGGGAGGACGGATTGCCCGAGACATCGCGCGCCGTGACCGAGTAGAAGTACTCGATCTCGGGAGAGGCGGTCGTGTCCAGGAAGGATGGAGAGAGCAGGCCCGGCACTGTCCAGACATCGGGAGAGCCCGTCTGGCGCCTGTGCAGGGCGTAGTCGGCGAAGTCGGGCTCGGCCGACGGGAACCAGGCCAGGCGAACGCGATCCCCCTCGTCCGCGGCGGCGAGGCCCATCGGCGCGGCGGGGGGGCTGGTGTCGAGAGGGAGGAAGGTCTGGGCGGCCGCGTCATTGGAGCAGCCCGATCGATTCCCCGCCTCGTCGGCCACGCGAATGGCGAAGTGGTGCTCCGTGTCGGACTCGAGCCCCGTGACGGTGAAGGTCTCGCCTGCTCCGGCCGGCGCGGGGAGCATGGCCACAGCGATCGGGATCGCGGTTTCCCAGTTCGATTCATCGATTGGACTCACGGATCGGCGAAGCTCGTAGCGCGTCGCCTGCCCCTGGAGCCCATCGTCCCCGACCGCGGTCCATGCGATCTGTATTCGGGTCTCGTCAATGGCGGTCGCCGCGAGATTCGAGACGGCGGCGGGCGGAGTCGTGTCGATGGGATCTTCCTCCGGCGGCTCGGGGATTGCGTCCGTCGTCAGATCCACGACATTGGAGACGGGAGACCAGTTGCCCGCCGCATCGGATGTCTTGAGGGCGACGAAGTAGCGGGTCGAGGGCGCGAGCCCTTCAATCCCCTGCGATGCGGGCGACCCCGGCGGCCCAGGCGTCGGAAGCTCCGGCACGAGATCCGCGCCGCCCCAGGATTCCTCGTCGATCTCCTCGGTAGAGATACGCATCTCATAGGCCGCGCACTGCCCGCCGTCGTCATCGGGGGTCGTCCAGGCCAGGAGGACCGAGACCGTGTCCAGGCCTGCGACCCGGAGGTCCTCGACGCGGTCCGGCGGCAGCGTGTCCGGCGACGGAGGAGTCGTGGCGTCGACCGACTCGGAGAGTGGCCCCAGATTGCCCGCGTCATCGATCGCGCGCAGGGCGAAGTGGTAGGTTGTCTCCGGCTCGAGATCCGCGACGCGGAGCGACTCCGGAGAACCGGCGCCCCGGCACGAGACGACCGGCAGGACTGGCGTCGCCGACTCCCAGCTTTCCGGGGTCACAGGGCTCCGCGCCCTGCGGATGTCGTAATGATCCGCTCCGCCCGGCGCGCCCGCGTCACTCGGCGAGAGCCATGTCAGGAGGACGCGATCCGGAGCGATCGCCCGGGCGGCGATATCCGCGACCGGAGCGGGCGGGACGATGTCGGGGAGAACCTCCGGCTCGAGCGTGATGGCTTCGATCTGGTTGGAGATCTCCGACCAGTTCCCGCGGGGATCGCGTGAGCGAAGGGCGACATAGTAGCGCGTGGACGGGATGAGGTCTGCGATCGTGAGTCGTTGCTCGACGCCGGGGGAGGCGGGATCGGGGGCGCTTGCCGAGACGCCGGCCGCCCACCCGTCTCCATCGAGAGGAAAGGTCGAGAACCTGATCTCGTAGCGGTCCACCTCCGGCTCCTCGACGCAATCGTCGGGCACGCGATCCTCCGGCGCGCTCCACGAGACCTCGATTGTCGTTCGCGCGATCGCGCGCGCCTCGAGATCGGTGGTCCTGATCGGGGGAAGAGTGTCGGGGGCGGAGGTCGTCGTGACCTCGCAAACGGAAGCGAGCGATGACAGGTTCCCTTCTTCATCGAGCGAGCGGATTCCGACGTGGTAGGTCGTCGCGGGAGCTAGCCCCTCGAGGAGGAAGCTCTCCTGCGCCCCGGGCTCGCCCGGATCGGGAAGGCCCTCGACGATGAGCCCCTCTTCCCATGTCTCTTCGGCCAGCCCCTCTGCCGAGAAGCGTCCCAGGTAGCCGGAGACCGGCTCGCCGGGCGTGTCGTCGCGCGGAGCCGTCCAGCGCAGGAGCGCGCTCCTGTGTCCGGAGGCGACAGCCTGAAGATCATCGATGCCGGACGGAGGCTCCGTGTCGGGAGCCGGCTCCGTGCCGGCCGATGCCGCGTTCGAGAGGGGGCTCCAGTTGCCCGCCTCGTCGCCGACGCGCAGGGCGAAGTGATACCGGGTGCCGGGGCTCAATCCCGTGACCACGAAGCTCTCCGGCGCTCCCGGATTCGCGGGAGAGGGTTCGCCCTCGGCGCGGATGGCGTTGGGCCAGGTCGTCCCGTCGATCACCGTTGTGGCGTAGCGCAGATCGTAGCCGCTCGCGCGCCCCTGGATTCCGTCGTCACCGGTCGCGGTCCAGGCGAGACGGATCGACGTCTGGGTCGGCGACGAGGCCGCGAGGTCGTCCACGCCGGCCGGCGGAGTCGTGTCGGGGGGTTGGAGCGTCGTCGCCGAAGGGACGTTCGAGAGTCCGCTCCAGTTCGGGACCTCGTCGGCGACCTTGATCGCGAAGTAATATCGCGTGGCCGCCGCGAGACCCGGGACCGTGAAGGTCTCCGCCTCCCCGGCCGGCCGCGGCGCGGGCTCGCCGGTCGCGCGGGTGGCGCCGGCCCAGCTCGTCGCGTCGATGGGGGAGGTCGAGTACCGGATGTCGTACTGCGACGCGCGACCCTGGTTGCCGTTCGCCCCGACCGCCGTCCAGCTCAGGAGGATGCTCGTCGCCGTGGGCGACCCCGCGGCGAGCGTTGTGACGGGAGAGGGCGGGGGATTCGATTGGCCGGCGGGGAGAATCGCGAAGGCTCCGCCTCCATCGGCCGGAAAGGCGATCGATCCCGCGGAACCGGACTGCAGATCGTAGCCGATCAGCTGCGCGTCCTGAGCGACGTCATAGCCGTCGCCGGGGACCAGACCGAAGATCAGATGGTTGACCGTGGAAAGAGCCGGATGGGCGGAGAATGCCAAGGCTCCGCAGGCAAGGATGAGAGCGAGCCTCTTCCTCGTAGATCCTCCTTTGTGCCCTCGCCTTCCCGAGTCGATGGGGGCGCGTCGCCTGACCCACCCATCCCCTCCGCAGGTCCCGGCATCGCAAGGCGGGAGCCATCAAGAGCCGTTCGGGGCGGCTGTTTCCGGTATTCCGCAATTTGTTACGAGTCATTGGGTTGAGCGGCTGGCTGGGGCTCTGATTCGCCTGCGCGCGGCCCGGGATCGGATCCTTGGGATCTCGCTCGTTGCGATCCGGAATGAGGAGAGGGCAAGATGCATTGCACGCATCTCGGGCCTTCTTGGCCTCGGCGGCGGATGGACGAAGCGCGGCGGGGGATCGGATCGTCCCGATGGAAGGCGGATCGCCAATGCGGATCGCAGTCCTCTATCAGTACTTCAAGACGCGCGAGGGATTCGGGAGCACGCGCTCCTTCGAGTTCGTCCGCCGCCTTCGCGCGGACGGGCACGAAGTGCTCGTGATCACCTCGACCGCGCGTCTATCCGGCTTCGCGGGCAGGCCGCGCTGGGGCGTACTCGAAGGGGAAGCGGACGGCATCCCGATCTGGGCGGTTCCGTCCGCCTACAGCAACCGGATGCGTTTCGGCCGAAGGGTGTTCGAGTTTCTCCGCTTCGCCGTCGTCTCGAGCATGGCGGTTCTGCGCGCGCCGAGACCCGATCTGATCTACGCGAGCAGCACGCCCCTCACCGTCGCGATCCCCGCCCTCGCGGGCCGCATCCTGAGGCGCCTGCCGCTGCTCTTCGAGGTCCGCGATCTCTGGCCCGAGGTGCCGATCGGGATGGGGATCCTGCGCAACCGGATCGCGATCGTGCTTGCGAGGGGTTTGGCGAGGGCGGCGTACCGGCGCAGCGCGCGCGTGATCGCTCTCTCTCCGGGCATGCGGGATGGCATCCTGCGCTACGGCATCGAGCCCGGCCGGGTCGCCGTGATCCCAAACGGGGCGGACCTCGACCTCTTTCGCCCGGACGTCGACTGCGGGGACCTGAGGCGCGAGCTTGAGATCGAGGACGCCTTCATGGTGGTTCACACCGGGGCGATGGGAGTCGTCAACGGCCTCGAATTCATGATCCCTGTCTGCGAGCGGCTGGCGGCTCTCGATCCCCGCGTCGTCGTCTTCCTGGTCGGAGAGGGATCCCAAAGGCCGAGGCTCGAATCGCTCGCCCGCGACAGGGGGTTGGCGAATCTCCGGTTCTTCGGGCCTTTGCCGAAGACAGCGATCCGCCGATGGCTCGCGGCCGCCGATCTCGGGCTCATGCTGATCCGACGGATCCCGATTCTCGAGATGAACTCCGCCAACAAGTTCTTCGACTACGCAGCCGCAGGTCTCCCCTGCCTGATGAACTACGGGGGATGGAAAGCCGAATTGCTGCGCCGCTATGACGCCGGAGAGGCCGTGGAGACGGACGATCCCGGGCGGTTCGCCTCGGCGATCTGCGGCCTATCGGCCGACCCGGAGCGGCTCCGGAGGATGGGCGAGAAGGCGAGGCGGATGGCCGAGGAGGAGTTCGACCGCGACCGGCAGTACCAGGCCTTTCTGGAGGTCGTCCGGGCGGCCGCGGGGCCGCCCGCGGGGTCAGCGGACGGCCGCTGACCCCACGGCGAGGCCGGCCATCGCGATCTCGACCCTGCAGGGGCCGATCGCATCGAAGCAGAGGCTGCCCTTGTCGGAAGCGCGCTCGATCCGCCCTTCCGATTCGCCGATCCTGATGACGTAGTCCGCCTCGGGGATCAGGCCATGAATCATCTGGGGCAGCGGTAGCAACTCGCCGCTGATCCTGTACTCCATCTGCGGCTCGCCGTCGGGATTCCTGCCGAAGACGAAGACCCCCTCGCCGTCGATCTCGCACCCTACGGCGTTCGGCTCGTCGATCGCGCGCACCTCGGCCATGGTCCCGGCCGGCGTGCATGCCCAGAGCGCGTGCACGAAGTCGACGGTAGACGCCCGCGGGGCGACCGTCTCCACGCGCCACTGGCCGACTTCGTGGATGTCGGTGAACGCCCCCTGCGGCATGCTCTGCGGAGGGATGTTCTGGCCGTTGCCGTTGCCGTCATCCACCCAGAATTCGTATCCGGACCCACCGACCAGGCGGAGCGTGGCGTTCGCCGGAAGAACGGGAGCGCACCAGATCTTGCCTCCATACTGCACCGCGGGGGAGCCCGGCGGCTCGACGCGCTCGGTTCTGAGCGCATAGTACCTTGCGCGCGGGTAGGTGATGATGCGGTCGGGCACGGTCACGCTGAGCGGCTGGACTCCCTCCATGGTGGGGCGGTTGATCGTGTGGAGGAGCCAGCGCGCGCTGTTGTCGTCGTTGTTCTGGACGACCTTGTCGCGCACGACGAAGTAGCGGCCGAGCATCGCGACTTCCCGCACCTGCCTCTGGATCCGGCGCGTGGCGTTGGTCGAGTGGTAGGCCGAGCCGGGATTCAGGATCCCTTTGACGTAGTAGCTCTTCGCGCCGTCGTCCAAGGTCCTCTCCTCGAAGAAGACGATGTCAGCGGTGTCGTAGACGTTGTCGTCGGCCACGTCGCGGATGTGCATCGGGGGACCGGGCTCATCGTAGAGATAGTCCTGTCCCCATCGATCGCTCATCGTCGCCTGCTGCTCGTCGAGGACCACGACGGTGTTCGCCGCGATCGCCCTCGAGTTGTAGTTGCGCAGGTGCTCTTCGCCCGCCAGGTAGTAGCCGGACCGAATCGCCAGGGCCCCCCTGTAGTAGATCTCGAAGGCGAGCTGGTAGAAGTTCCAGTAGTCGCCGAAGAAGTCCCCCGCGTGGAGGGTGAAGTAGACGTCGTCGTTGTCGCCGTTCAGATTCCAGCCCGAGCGCAGGATCACCTTCTCGCTCCAGCTCGAGCCCGGCGGCTGGTCCTCGCCGCTGGCCCCATAGAACTTCGCGAGCGGAAGCGTCGACGGCTGCGAGGCGGGAAGATCGGGCCGCCAGAGCGTGCAGAGAAGTGCCCATTCGTAGCCGCCGTAAGAGCCGTTCCAGGGTCCGTTTGCGACGAGCCACTGGGCGTATCGATTCCCGCGAGCGGAAGCCAGGATGGCGAGAGACTCGTAGCCCCGGACGTAGACCGTGAAGTTGGTTCCGGACATCAGGCGCTGGCTGAAGCCGTCGGGCCTCCGGATGTGGAGCATGTACTGGGGCCAGTTGTCGATGTAGGACGCGCAGAGGCTCCAGTACTCCCCGAGACCCAGCTCGTCGAAGAGATGGAGATAGAAGGTGATCGCCTCCATGTCGACCTGGGTGTACTCGTTCCCTTTGTAGTAGCCTCCGTCGGGGAAGTAGAGCTGGCGGGTGGGCAGCACGCCTCCCTTCGAGGCGGCCGATCCGTTCGGCCAGGCGTATTCCCGCACTCCGCGCATCCTCCCGTCCCACTCGTCCACCATGGCCTGGCAGCGCTGGTTCTCGGCCGACGAGCCTTCCCCGTAGAAAGCGAGGCCGGCCAGACCGACGCGGCTCGCCTCGTTCGCCTCGAGGTTGTAGTAGACCGTTCTCTGGTTGCCGAGCGTGTAGCGAGGAAGGGCAAGCTGCCTCGTCGCGTTTCGCTGCGTCGGGGTGAGGTACTCGTAGACCCAATCGTAAGCGATCGTCCACTCGATGTGGCTCGTGATCCACTCGCCGCGGTCGATCGCCCAGATGAAGTACTGGGCCGCCTTGGTCGTGTAGGCGGAGTTCTGCTCGATCTTGCCGACCAGAACGAGATTCAAGACAGCATAGACGTTTGAGCTGCTCGGCGATCCCGCAAGGTAGCCGTCCGCGCGACTCTTGATCTCCTGGTACATGGCCGCCTTCGGGGAGCCGGGCGCGACCTCCGCGCGCAGCTGCGGCAGAAGAGTCTCCCTAAGGAAGAACCGCGGGTGAGGCGGAAGTCCTGAGAGGTCGACGGCCTGAGCGGCGGCCGGCGGCGGCACCGCCGCCAGCAGCATGCTGAGGGAAACTCCGCAGAGGAAGAGGGGCCGCGCGATCGCGCCCGTCCGATTGTGCAACCATCTGGGGGAGCAGACGATGGCTTTAATGGAGTATTGCAAAACGCCCTCCTTGCGGGTGCGCAGCCTGCCAAGCTCCGTTATCGGCCGGGCGGAGGAGAATCCGCACAGGCAACCTCGGCGCGCCGCGCCCGCCGCCGGCGCAACGCCCGCCTCATGAACCCGGAGACCTCCGCCTCCATCAGCATAGACGAGAAGCGCCCGAGTGGATTCCGGGCCAGAGCCTCCCCGATCCCTTTCCGGCAGAGGCGATAGGGGTCGTCCCCGGACCCGACGATCCCCGCTTCCCACGTGGTCGCGGAGCGATACCCCGCCTCCTTTGCGAGGCGCCGAGATCTCTCGTCGTGTCCGCCTCCCGGGTAGCAGAAGTCGCGCACCGGCGCGCGGAGCGCGTCCTCTATGATCCGCTTCGAATCCTCGATCTCGCGCCTCTGAACCTCGGGCGGCTCGCCCGGAAGATAAGTGTGCGAGATCGTATGGGATCCGATCGAGAAGCCGGAGGAGGCGAGCGCGCGGACATCCTCAGCGGTGAGGAGGGTGGGAGCCCCGGCTCCGGCCCGCGCCGGCGCGATCTCGAGAAGCTGTCCCACCCGCTCGACGATCCCGCCGATCTCGGCGATCGGACGCCGCTGGATGAGACGGATCAGGGCGTCGCAGCAGACCGCCCGTCTCTCGTCATCCGCCAGGCTCCAGGCGAGGGGTCGTCCGTCGATCGAGAGCGCGAGTTCCGGCGCATCGGTCCGCAGGATCGTCTGAGCCAGGAGATCGGTCCACAGGGGGCCGGTCCCCAGGATCCCCGCCGCCGTCACGTAGAAAGTGGCGGGCAGCCCGAGCCTCGACAGGACGGGCGCGGCCACGGTCAAGTTGTCGCGGTAGCCGTCGTCGAAGGTCAGCGCCACCAGATCGTGGGCCGGCACGCGATCCGACGCGATCCACCAGAGCATCTCCTCCAGATCCACCGCCTCGTGGCGGGTCGCGATCCACAAGGCCTGCCGCTCGAACTGCGATCGGGCCATCCCGATCCTGTAGGGAGAGAAGGGCTCCTCGTCCGGAATGACGCGGTGGTACCCCAAGATGATCCCGTACTTCCCGCCGAGCCGGCGTCGGATCGCATACCTGGAGGGAAGGCCGAGCGCCGTCGACGTCGAGCCGACGAGCCAGCGAATCGAGTTGCGGAGCCGCGACCCGGGAGCGCTCATGCTCCTCCGTTTCTCTCGGCCAGGATCTCCTCGTAGACCGCGCGCGTCCTTGAGGCGACGGTCGAGGACCTGAATCTCTCCTCGGCGACGGCGCGGGCCTTCCGCGACATCGCTTCCGCGTCCGATCCGCCAATGACGCGTAGGAGCGCGCCCGCGATCGATGCGTCGGACTTGGGGTCGACGAGGATCCCGCTCAGCCCGTCCTCGACCATGTAAGGGATCCCCCCGACGCGCGAGGCCACCACAGGCAGGCCCGCCGCCATCGCTTCCGCGATCGCGAGCGGCGCATTCTCCTGGAACGAGCAATGAGCGAGACAGGAGGCGGCCGCCGCCTCGCGCATGGTCTCGGCGCGGGATAGCAAGCCCAGGAAGCGCACTCTGGAAGCGATGCCGAGGCGCTCGGCGAGATTCCGGCAGCTCGCTCCGTAGGCGGTCTCAAGGCCACCCCCCACGATCGACAGCTCCGCATCCGGCCTCTCCCGGGCGATCCGGGCGAAGGCCGCGATGAGACCCCCGACATTCTTGAGCGGAGTGATCCTCCCGACGGCGAGGATGCGGCCCGGAACCGGCGCCCGTCGGATCTCGAAGAAGGAGTCGTCGACCGGATTGTCGATGCTCCATGTCCGCGAGCCGACGGTGCTCCCCAGGACCTCGGCGACGTAGGGGTTGATGACGATCAGATTGCGGGCCCGCCGTCTCCCGCGCGCCTCGAGCCGCCCCATCACGTAGGAGCGGACCGATCGGAATCTCCCCCTGTAGGCGATGTCTCGCTCCTGTATCCCATGGATCGTCAGCAGCGCCGGTCGGCCCCGATGAGGGACGAGGTGGGCCCAGTTCTGGATATGCACGATGTCATGATCGATTTCCGACAGCTTGCGGGCGACCTGACGGGGACTGATCCAGGCATATCCGATGCCGGGCCCCCAGCGGCGCGATCTCGGCAGATGGTGCACCTTGATCCTGCCCGATCGAGAGGTTCGCTCGGCGTCGACCGCGGCGGCCGGCACGACGACCTCGATCTCGAGGTCCGGGAGGAGGGCCAAAGCACTGACGAGGGCCACGGTGACGCCGGCAATCCCGCTCGGGATCCGTTCGGGGTCCTCGGGGTACTGGGCCACCATGGCGACCTTCATGCGGTGTCCTTTCGTCCGTCTGAGTCAGACCAGTCTCCAACAGGAACGCGTGGGATGCCACGGGGTATCCTCGCGCATGGCCGGGCCGCCCCCCGGCCTGGTCGGGCGGAGGGGGCGCGCAGCCGCTATGTCCGCTCCCGCCGGCGCGCCGGGCGGAAGACGGGTCGGTTGACGGGCGGCCAACCCGATGCTAGCATGCCGCACATGCGGTCGTGAGGCGTAACCCATTGTATTTCAACGCTTGAGCCCAATTGTCGGGGGAGGGAGGGGCGATCGGGTGCGGATCTCGAGGATCATGGCCCTTCTCGCTCCGCTCCTCCTGCTCCTCGCTTCCGCCTCCGCCTCCTGGCAGCTCGATCTGAGCCCGGCCCGCTGCGTCAGCGCCATCATGATCGAGCCGACGAGCGGCCTCATCCTCTACGAGAAGGAAGCCGATCTCCCGCGGGCCCCCGCGAGCATCGCGAAGCTCATGCTGGAGCTCGTCGTCCTGGAGCGGGTCGATAGCGGGGAGATCCGCCTCGACGAGCCGATCCGCGTCTCCGCCTGGGCCAGCAAGATCGGGGGCTCGCAAGTCTATCTCGCCGAAGGGGAGGCCTTCACGCTCGAGGAGCTCCTCAAGGCGGTCGTGATCTCCTCGGCCAACGACGCGTGTGTCGCCGTGGCCGAGCATGTCGCGGGATCAGCGGAAGGGTTCGTCGATCTCATGAATGCCCGGGCGCGGGAACTCGGGCTCGCCAACACGAGCTACATCAACGTGCACGGCCTCGATGACGAGCCGGGGCAAGGGAACGTGACCACGGCCCGCGACATCGCCGCGATCGCCCGGCACCTCGTCGAGATGTCCCACGTCCTCGAATGGTCGAGCATCGAGGAGGACTACTTCCGCGGCGGGACGTTCAAGCTGGACAACACGAACAAGCTGCTCGGCCAGTACCAAGGGCTGGACGGGCTCAAGACCGGCTACACGAGAAAAGCGGGATTCTGCCTCTGCGCGACGGCGCAGCGCGGCGGGATGCGGTTGATCACCGTCGTCCTGGGGGCGGAGTCGAACAGGCTGCGCTTCCAGGAATCGGCCCGGCTCCTGAGCGCAGGCTTCTCCCAGTTGCGCAAGAGCGTCCTCCTCGCGGGAGGACAGCCGGTTCCCGGCGGGGTGCCGATCATGGGCGGACGCAAGACCCGCGTCGAGGCGGTCGCCGCCGCTCCGCTGGCGGTCGTGCTCCCGAGGCGGGTCGATCCTCCGAGGACCGTTCTCGTTCCCGCCAGGGGGCTGCGCGCCCCGATCCAGCGGGGCGACACCGTGGGCGTCGTCGAGGCGCGTCTCGAGGAGGGAGGCGTGGTCAGCGTTCCCGTGGTGGCCGCGGCGGAGGTCAAGAGGGCGACGATCTTCCAGACGATTGCCCGGGCTCTCGGCGGGGGGCGCTCCTGATGCGCCGGCCGGGCCGCGCTCCGCGCCTCGCCCGTCTTGTTCCGCTGGCGCTCGTCTTCCTCGGGCTCCTCCTGACCTTGCACGAGGACGCCCTCGCGGGCCGCGCCCGCAAGCAGAAGCGCCGCCCTCCGCGGCGGAGCGCCGCGGTCCAGCGTGGCCCGACCTTCGACGCGGCGCTCGTGATCGACTCGGCGAACGGAACCGTCCTCTTTCAGAAAGACCCTCACGCGCAGCGGACCCCGGCCAGTCTGGCCAAGATGATGCTCGAGCTGATCGCTCTGGAGTCGATCCGGGAGGGGGAGATCTCCATCGACGACATCGTGACCGTCACCCCGGAGGCGAAGAAGGTCCGCGGCACCCGTGTGCGCCTGCGGCCCGGGGAAGCGGTCACGGCGGGCGACCTGCTCAAGGCCACCGTGATCGCCTCGGCCAACGACGCGGCAATCGCGCTGGCGACCCACATTTGCGGCTCCACGGAGGCCTGCGTGGCGCGGATGAACCGCCGCGCGCGCGAGCTGGGCATGCTCTCGACGCGCTACGAGAATGTCCACGGCCTGGACAAGGGAGGCGAGCCGGGCAATGTGACGACGGCCTGGGACCTTGCGATCCTCGCCCGCCGGCTGATCGACCTGCCGGAGGCGCTGGATCTCTCGAGCACGGTGGAGGCGACGATCCGCAGCAAGCAGAGGATCCATACGACCAACCGGCTACTCACGCGCTTCCCGGGTTGCGACGGCTTGAAGACCGGCTACACGGGGCGGGCGGGGCACTGCCTCGTGGCCACGGCCGAGCGGGACGGGATACGGCTGATCTCCGTGGTTCTCGGCGCATCCGGCAATCGAAGGCGCTTCGCGGAGTCCGCCGATCTCATGAGCAAGGCCTTTGCGGAGTGGCAGAAGGTCCGCGTCGTCGCCAAGGGACAGGACCTCGGGGAGGATCTCGCGGTCCGGATGGGATCCAGGGACTCGGTGCCGCTCGTCGCCGGGGATGATCTCGATGTCCTCGTGCCCGCGAAGCGAGCGGGCCAGATCAGAGTGGCGATCGCCGCGCCCCCCAGCACCCGCGCTCCGATCGCGGAGGGATGGACGCTCGGCCGGGTGCAGGTCCTGGTGGGCGACAGCGTCGCGGCGGAATGCGCGGCGCTCGCGGGGACGACCGTTCCCCGCTCGTCCGTGGCGCGGCGGCTCAACGAGATGCTCCAACCCTAGACGAAGGATCTCGCCGTGGAAGTCCGTCTGGCGGGGCAGAACATCGACAGGGACCTCCTGCTCGAGATCAGGGCGGCCCTTCGCCTCGCCGCGCGCATTCCCGGCGGCCTATCGCCCGAAGGCGATGCCGCGCGGGCGGAGGCGGAGCGGCTTCTGGCGGCGGACAACTGGACCCCCGAGACCCTCTCGGCCGCCTACGCGAGAATCAGCCGCGACCCGCGTCCGGTTCACGAGCTGCGCGCAGCCGCGAGGAGAGAGGTGGACGCGGCCCGCCGGTCGAACAGCAAGATCATCTTCGGGCTCGGTCACGCCTCCGTGGCCGAGCACGCCGTCTTCAATCTCGACATTCTCGGGATCTCCAGACTCTGCGTCGAGGAGATCGAGAAGATGCGCCTCTGCTCCTACACCGAGAAGTCGCAGCGCTACATCCTGCTCGACGAGGACTTCGTCGTTCCGGAGGAGGCGCGGGCCGCCGGAATCGAGGCAGACTTCAGGAAGCTGCTGCGGGAGCAGAACGAGTTCTATAGGAACGCGTACGAGACGCTGCGTCCCTGGATTCTCGGCCGGCACGCCGCGGGCGCGGGATCGCAGAGCGAGACGCGCCGCCTCGAGGGGCTCGCGAAGGAGGATGCGCGCTACGGCCTCTCGATGGCGACCACCGTCCAGCTCGGGGAGACGATCAACGCGCGCAACCTCGAGGCCTTGATCGCGAGGAGCGCGGCTCATCCGCTGGCGGAGCTCAAGTCCTTCGCGAGGTTGCTGCGCCAAGCGGTTCAGGATGTCGCTCCTTCGGTAGTGAAGCACACCGAGCCCTCGGAGCACCTCCGCCGCACGCCGGAGGCGCTGCGGGAAGTCGCGGCGGGGACCGGCGGCGACGGAACGGCGGGCGGAGACGTCGTCCTGCTCGACTGTCCCGAGGATGCCGAGGCGCGCGTGGTGGGGGCGATTCTCCATACCTACGGCGCGAGGGACGCCCGCGCGTGCAGGAGACGCGCGCAGGAGCTTGGCCCCGAGGGACGTCTCGGTCTGATTCGGACCGCTCTAGAGAGACTCTCGCCGCATGACTCCGTCCTGCGCGAGTTCGAGCACGCCTCGCTCTGCTTCGAGCTGGTCGTCTCTGCGGCCTGTTTCGCGCAACTCAAGAGGCACAGGATGGCCACCCTGACCGCCCAGGAGTACGATCCGGCGCTCGGAGTCACGATGCCCCCGTCATTCGAATCGACCGGCCTCGCGGAGCCGTTCGAGAAGCTGCGAGCGAGCACCGAGTCTCTTCATGACCGGCTGCGCGCGGCCGCCGGCCCCCGCGTCGCCCCCTACGTCCTGCTGAACGCGCATCGAAGAAGGGTCCTCTGGCGGGTGAGCGCCAGGGAGCTCTATCACGTCGCCCGCCTGCGCTGCGATGCCCACGCGCAGTGGGACATCCGGCGAATGTGCGACGCGGCGATCTCGCTCGCCCGTGAGCGGATCCCGTCCCTGCTGCTGCTCGCCTGCGGGAAGGACCGATTCGAAGAAGTGCGGCGCTCGGTGTTTCCCGAATCGGCGTGATCGTCCTCGTGCCGGCGCCCCTACCGGATGAGCTGGACCCAGGTCTTGAACGGATCGTTCCCGCACGCCTCGAGCATCTCGAAGATCGCCATCTCGACGCAGGTGCGCTTCACGCCTTCCTCCACGAGGCGCTCGATCCCGACCTCCCTGTTGACGGGCGAGCGAGAGGAGACGGCGTCGGTCGCGATCTCCACGTGGTATCCCTGCTCGAGGAGGTGGAGAGCGGTCTGATGGACGCAGACGTGGGTTTCCATCCCGCAGAGGACGACCTGACGGCGCCCCGTCGCATCGAGGGCACTGCGGAAGGGCTCGTGCAGCATGCACGAGAAGGTCATCTTCTCGATCGGCTCGAAGGGGTGCCGGACCCCGGCGCCGGGAGCGCCTTCGCGGATCGCCTCGACGATGCCTGGGTCGGTCTCCCCGAGCCCCCTGCGGTACTGCTCGGTGATCAGAACCGGCGCCCCGACGATCCGGAATCCGCGGATCAGCCGGGCGATCTGGGTGAGCATTCCCGGGGCATCGTGGATGGCGGGGAGGAGCTTGGACTGGACATCCACGACCACGAGCACCGCCTGATTCCTGTGAAGCATCGATCACCCTCCTGATGCCGGCGATCGTACCACGTCCCGTTGCCGTGTGGCGTTGGATTGGTGTAAGCTCCCCTGTTGATTTTGGCGACCATGAAACCTCGGACTGGCCGGCGGGATCGGCGGCGAGCCGGCCCGCGGGGCCAGATGTGGAGAAGGAGAGGAAGAGAGATGAGTGTTCGTGTCGGACAGATGGCGCCCGACTTCAAGATGCAGGCGCTCGTGGGCAAGGAGTTCCGTGAAATCAGCCTGGCCGAATACCGCGGGAAGTGGGTGGTTCTGTTCTTCTATCCGCTCGACTTCACGTTCGTCTGCCCTACCGAAGTGACGCAGTTCAGCGACAGGCACGAGGAGTTCGCCGCCCTCGACGCGGTCGTCGTCGGCGGGAGCACCGACAGCGTTTTCTCGCACCAGGCGTGGACGAAGCAGATCGGCGAGTTGAAGTATCCGCTCTTCAGCGACCTGACGCGCGAGACTTCCCGGCGCTACGGCGTCCTGATGGAGGAGAAGGGGATCGCCCTTCGCGGGACTTTCATCGTCGATCCGGAGGGGAAGCTGCGCTGGTCGGTGATCCACGACCTCGGCGTGGGCCGGAACACCGATGAAGTCCTTCGCGTTCTTCAGGCGCTCCAGACGGGCGAGAACTGCCCGGTCAACTGGAAGCCCGGACAGAAGACCCTCGGGAAGTAGAGCCGGATCGCCGAGATGAGCAAGAGGACTCGGAGCGCGGTCGGATCACTCCTCGCGGGGGCCTCCGCGCTCCTGTTCCTGACCACCTGTTCGGATGACAAAGGAAAGCCCCAGCAGCCGCTTCCCCCCGTGAGCGACTACGCCTTCTCGCTGCTGGACGTGAACACGAATTCGGCGACACACGGGCAGAGGATCTCGCCCGCGGGATTCCCGGGCAGGCCGGTGGTCCTGCTCGCGGGCTCCGGAGGGTGAGACTTCTGCAGGGTGCAGTTCGCAACCCTCGCAGACAGTTCGCTTGGATGGCAGGCGGCAGGCGTCGATGCCGTCGCCCTCGGCGTGCACATGATCGGCTCGGAGTCGTGGATCGACCAGATGACTCAGGGCCGGGCGATGCCGCTCCTGCAGGACGACAGCCAGACGCAGGCCATGGCGAGCCGCGGGATCCACAAGGACGATCTGCTGATCCTCGACCGCGCGGGGAACCGGTGGAAGCAGGTGCCGCTGACCAACAACTTCAACCTGGCAATCCCGCACGTCCCCGACACCGTCCTGGCCTGGGTGCGCCGCGTGCCCTGAAGCCGGCGCGCCCGCCCGCTTCTCGAATCCAGTCGAACGCGTCTAGAGGGCGGCCGGCGCGCCCGGGGCGCCGGTCGGCCGCTCCGGGAAGGCCGTCCAGTATCCTTCCATGATCCTCAGGAAGATCTCGACGCCGATCGGCATCGCCTCCTCGTCGAAGTCGAACCGCGGGCTGTGATGAGGGTGGGCGGTTCCCCCGGCGTCATTCCCCGCGCCGAGAAAGAGATAGGCACCCGGAACTTCCCGCAGGAAGAAGCTCATATCCTCGCCGCCCATCGAGACGAGATCGCGCACGACGTTCTCAGGGCCGACGACCTCCGCGGCGAGGGCGGCCGCGAAGTCCGCCATTCGGGGGTCGTTCACGGTCGGCGGGTAGTGCTCCTTGAAGACGAACTCGCATCGGGCGCCTAGAGCCGCGGCCACTCCCTCCGAAACCTCGCGCAGCCGGCGGATCAGCTTCTCGCGAACGTCGCTCCGAAAGGCGCGGATCGTGCCGCGCAGATGCGCGGTCTCGGCGATCACGTTGAAGGCCTGTCCCGCGTTGAACTGCCCGATCGAGAGGACTGCCGTCTGGATCGGATCGGCGTTTCGCGAGACCACCGTCTGCAGCGCGACCACGATCTGGCTCGCGACGACCACGGCGTCGACCGCCTCGTGCGGGTAGGCCCCGTGTCCGCCTCTTCCGTGGACGATGAGGTCGAACTCGTCGGCAGCCGCCATCATCGGCCCCGAGGTCACGGCGACTCTTCCCGTCGGCAGGCCGCTCCACAAGTGGAGCCCGAAGGCGGCCTCGATCGGAGGGTCCTTCAGGATCCCTTCCTGGATCATCGGCGCCGCGCCGCCGGGCCCTTCCTCCGCGGGCTGGAAGACGAAGCGGACCGCCCCCCGAATCGAGGCGGGCGATCGCGCCGCGAGGCGGGCCGCGTGGAGCAGGATCGCGATGTGCCCGTCGTGGCCGCAGGCGTGCATCACGCCGGGGACGCGGGAGGCGTAGTCGGAGGCGCTCTCCTCCTGAACCGGCAGGGCGTCCATGTCCGCCCTGAAGAGAATCGCCCGGCCCGACGCGCCCGGAGGCTCGAGCAAGGCCGAAACGCCGGTTCGGGCGATCCCGGTCCGCACATTCCCGTACGATTCCGACAGGCGCTCTGCGATCTTCGCCGCGGTTCGAGTCTCCTTGAAGCCGAGCTCCGGGTGGGCGTGAAGATCGCGTCGGAAGAAGACCATCTCCTGCCGAAGCGAGAGGACGCTCTCGCGAATCGCCGGGCGCCGGTCGTCTCTCTCAGCCATGAGTCCGCCTTTCAGCGCGAAGCCGGCCGACAGCCATGCCGGATCACCGCGGGTTGGAGACGAAGTCCGCGATCTCCTGGATGACGCCGGGATCGACGCTCCCGCGCGCCATGAGGCTCGCGGGCGTCGGGTCCCCCTTGATCGGGATGAAGAGGTGGCCAAGATCGGGGCGCTCGATGATCTTCACATTCGTCTTCCCACCGCGAAGGGCCGCATCCCTCCACGATTCGACATCGAGCGCGGTGACCTGATAGTCCTTCGTCCCCCTCATGATGAGGACCGGACCCCTGAACGCCGCGAAGTCCTCCGGCAGATCCCGACTTCGGTAGTCGCTCAAGTACCGGCCGCTCATCCCGAGGATGAGACGCGCGGGCGGGATATGGCCAGCCGCCACGCTGTCGAGCTGGGCGAGGAGCAGTCGCAGGCCGGTTTCCTGGCTGGGGGTCGCGATCTCCTCCCGCCTCGCGAGATCGCCCAGGTAGACGATCTGGTCTCGCAGGATCAGGTCGAGCGGCCGGAGCGAGCCGGCGAGGATGACGAGACCCGCCACGCCGCCGTCGGCCCGGGCGATCGCCGGAGCGAGACAACCGCCGAGGCTGTGTCCGACGATCCAGATCCGCCGGCTGTCGATTCCCATCTGGGAGCGGAGAACCTGAAGCGCGGCGAGCGCGTCGTCGATGACTTCCTCCTGGACCGTCACCTCGAGCGGGGGGGTGGTCTCAGGAGCGACGAGAGTCCTCTTGTCATAGCGCAGGCTCGCGATCCCGAAGACGGCGAGGCCGCGCGCGAGCTCGCGGAAGGGTCGATTCGGGCCGATCGTCTCATCCCGGTCCTGCGGTCCCGACCCGTGCACGAAGAGCACGGACGGATAGGGGATGGTCTGCCCCCCGCGCGGCAGAGCGAGCGTTCCTCCGAGAACGATGCCGCCCGATGGGACATCGACCGGCCGCTCCTCGAAGAGGGCCCGCGCGGGGCCGCCCGGCCCCTCGGGGACCGACTCCCTCTCGATCCGCGGGGGCGCGGGACGGGGCTCGAGAATCTCCGCCACGGGGTCCTCTCCTCGCGTGTAGCTGAATCCCTGGGAGGGGATCTCGATCGCGGAGATCTCTCCTGACGGATCGACGCGGAGAATCTCGATCACGGAAGCGATCCGGATCTCGATCGATCGCGATCCGTCCGGCTCCGGGTCACCGGGAAGGACGAGCGCCGTGAGGAGGGCGCCCACCTGGGGGACGATGACCTGCAAGGTCTCCGGCCGGAAGCCGCCGCCGGCCGATCTCATCGCGAGAAGCGAGAGGTGGTTGGCGAGCATGTTGTCGAGAACGTGCACTTCGCCCGATGCATGCAAGGCGCGGCGGAGATCGGCGCCGGAGGCGCTCAGCTCGACGATGACCGAGTCCCCCGCCCGCGAAGCGCGAATGGTCTGCGCCTGGCCGCCCACGGTCGCGTGCAGCGTGTAGTCCTTGAGAGAGAACGTGCCCGGATCGACCAGCAGCCGCTGCTTCATCTCGACCGATCGATACGGAAGCTCGATCCGGGCCTCGGCCTCGACCGCCACGGATCGCTCCTCGGGATGTTCCGCGATCGTGTAGCGCTCGGTGCCGATCCTCTTTTCGGCCTGCAAGAGCGTGAAGACACGCTCCTCCTGCGCAGCGACGGCCCAGGCCGCGAGGGCCGCGAGGGCCGCAAGGGCCGCAAGGATGGCGGCCCAGAGGCACCCCATGTGGAACGAGGAGCACTGCCGCATGGATCGACCTCCCGTCGGGATCCCCCGTAGGGAGCGTAGCGAACCGCATCTGCCCAGGCAAAAGCCAAGTTCACCGGAAGTGGACGGAGGAGTATCCTTCTCTCTTGAACGCCGCGCCTCGCGGCGCGAAGGAGGCTCCCACCCGGATGGCTGGCAAGAAGGAAGGACCGGACCGGAATCCACCCCTCTCCGATGAGGTCATGGACCGCATCGACAGCGCATGGGACGCGCTGGAGAAGGG